>JAGHSP010000139.1 GCA_018065815.1 Candidatus Sodaliphilus limicaballi
ACGGATAAAGATGGTCCGTGGGTAGATGTCACCAAGCTCAAGTACATTGAGGAACTAACCAATACTCTTTATGTATAGGGTTTAAAATACGCGATTCTTTAATTGATTTATTATCAGTTCAAGATGATGTTGAGCAGAGCGTTGACGTCGGTAATATCTACGGTGCCATCGTTGTTCACGTCGGCACGGTTGTCATACTTGCTCGCATCGGCGTTGCCCAGAAGGATATTAACAACTGTGTTCACATCGGTGATATCCACGCTTCCGTCTCCGTTCACGTCACCATGTTCAAACATTTCAGGAGCATCGAGCGTGATGGTGGTGATAGAACGTGCGCTCAATTTCACTGCGTCGCCGGTGAAGTTGGGGTCGAGAGTGAGTTCGCGGCGCAGGCGGTGTCCCTTGTCGGTCACATACTTGTTGATAGTGTATCCGTTGAGGTCACGTCCGTTGGCTGCCAGTGTGATAGTGCGCTCGTCGGTGCCAGTGTTGACAATCACCATGACGAGTTGCTTGCCGTCGGGAGAGACATAACTAGATCCCAGCAGGCCGTTGATCTCGTCGGCACCGGTCATGTCCACGCGCTGGTAACCGGGGCGGATGAAGAGGCTGAAGTTGCCCAGAGCCCACAGGCTCATGTCGTCGGTCACCGAGCCGCCCTTGGTGAGGTCGCCGTAGCTCTCGGTTCCGGTGTCGCCGCTAGCGTTGACGCGGATCAGGTAGAAGCGGTTCTTGTGTCCCCATTGCTCCTGGGCAAGTGCTGTCCAGTAGCTCCAAGAAGACACGTTGGCATACACGAGGTCGCACTGGATGACCTTGGCCATGAACAGGGCTATGTCGGTGTGAGTGGCTGCATCGTAGCCGCCCTCGGGGAAACCCGTCTTGCTCGAGGGAGCGGTATCGAGCAGACTCCACTCGGTCTGCCATATCTTGAGGTTGCGGTTTTGGGCTGCACTCCATGCCGATGTGCGTGAGTTCTGCAGCTCGTAGTTGGTGCCGAATGTCCAGTAACTGTGTGCTGCCGCGATGGGAGCCACAGATGGCAAGTTGCCCACGTAGTTGCTCTGGCTGCTGTTCCAGAACGCGTTGATTTGATTCTCGGCAAAGATAGAGTAGAGCGTGGTGTAAGATACAGCCTCTGGAATGAGGATCTTGCTGCTCAAGTTGCGTGAGGCGATGGAGTTGTCAAGTTCCTTCACGAGTTTGCTGATAGTCTTGTTGGTCCAGTGCGATCCTTCCTGGCTGTTGTCCTGCCAGTCCCACGACGGCTCGTTCACGGGCGAGATGTGGGTCACGTTGTACCCTTCGTCCATGAAATGCTTGGCTGTGGTGGCGAGGAACTCGGCGAAGTCGTCGTAGCAGTCATCCTTGAGATTGGCGTCGCCGGTTGACTTGTCGCAGTGTGCGATGCCGTTCTTGGTGAAATATACGGGTGCCGAGTTAGAGAACAGCACAAAGTCGTTCACTCCATATTCTTTAGCCTTCTGCATGAGGTATTGCTGCCCCGGACAGCGGTTCCAGTCATAGGATCCGTCGGCCTGCAAGAAGCAGTCGGCACGCTTGACAGCCTCGTCGATGCCACTGGCGTCGCCTTGAGCAGCGCTGCCGGCACCCAGGTTCACGCGCCAAGACGACAGGCCGATGCCAGTGGGGTTGCCATTGGCATCCATGCGGGTGCTGAACAGCCACTTCGCCACCTTCTCACGGTTAGTGGTGCTGAAGTAGCGGCCCACAAACTCGCCGCTCCAGCAATCGCTAGCGGCAAAATTATCTATAGTTTGGTATTTTACACTCTCGTTGAGGGTGATAGCAGTCTGGGCACTGCCCACGGCCGCGCTGCAAGCCACAGCTGCAGCAAGTATGCTCTTGATAGTCTTTTCCATGTCGCAAAGTTAGTGAATTGATTTTATAATATAATGTGTAAATGTAGCAAAAAATATATAAAATGTAGTGGAATGTGGTTCTTCTCAAGGGGGGGGAAGGGCAGTGTCTGAGGCATGCCTCGGAGTACTAGATGCCACCGTTGCAGGAAAATGCGGGTACACCCGACGGAAAACCGCCGGGCACGGTGGCTACATGGATGGTGGGTGCAATGTTGTGGAAAACCGCCGGGCACGGTGGCTTGGTGTTGAAATGGAAGAGGGCTGTGCCATACTGTTTTAGTTATGGCACAACCCCCATTGTTGGTTGTTGAGTTTGTTATTTGCTGAGTTGCTCGTGCATGTTGAGGGCGGCGCGGCGGCCGTCGCCCATGGCTAGGATGACTGTGGCTCCGCCTCGCACGATGTCGCCACCGGCGTAGAGGTCGCTCACGCTTGACTGCATGGTCTCTTCGTTGACCACGATGGTGTTGCGCTTGCTCACTTCGAGTCCGTCGATTGAACGAGGAACGAGCTGGTTGGGCGATACGCCCACGGCAACGATTACTACGTCAACGGGGATGTCTTCGATTGCTCCTTCAACGGGGACCGGAGAACGACGTCCTGAAGCGTCGGGCTCGCCCAGTTCCATGCGCTGGACGCGCATTGTGGTGACACGTCCCTTGTCGTCGCCCAGATACTCGATGGGGTTGTGCAATGTCATGAACTCGACTCCTTCTTCCTTGGCGTGTCCGATTTCCTCGCGGCGTGCGGGCATTTCGTCTTCACCGCGGCGGTAAACGAGTACCACTCGCTCTGCTCCCATGCGCAGTGCTGTGCGTGTGGAGTCCATAGCGGTGTTACCTCCACCGACAACGGCGATGGTCTTGCCTTTGAGCACTGGTGTGTCGCCTCCGCGTCCTGCTTTCATGAGGTTGATGCGGGTGAGGTATTCGTTGGACGACATGACGCCGTTGAGCTGCTCGCCCGGTATGTTCATGAAGCGTGGGAATCCTGCTCCTGAGCCCACGAATACGCCTTTGAATCCCATCTCGTGCAGGTCGTCGTAGGTGAGGGTGCGTCCCACGAGCACGTTTTTCTCAAACTTCACTCCCAGCTTGCGCAGACCGTCGATCTCGAAGTCCACGATGTCGTTGGGCAAGCGGAACTCGGGGATGCCATACTTGAGCACTCCGCCTATCTCGTGCAGGGCCTCAAACACGGTGACGTCATATCCACGCTTTGCCATGTCGCCTGCAAATGAGAGTCCTGACGGTCCGCTGCCGATAACAGCGACTTTGATGCCGTTTTTCTCGACCTGCGGTGTTGCCTGTGCATTGCCCTCGGTGCGCAGCCAGTCGGCGGTGAATCGCTCCAGGTAGCCGATTGCAACGGCCTGGTGTTTCATTTTGAGGTGTATGCACTTGCTCTCGCACTGTTTCTCTTGCGGGCACACGCGTCCGCACACGGCGGGAAGAGAGCTTGTCTGCTTGATTGTAGCGGCTGCTTCCTCGAAGTTACCGCGCTCGATGTTCTTGATGAAGCCTGGTATGTTGATGTTGACGGGGCATCCGGTGACACACTGCGGGTTGTTGCAGTCGAGGCATCGCTGTGCCTCGCGCATGGCTTGTTCCTTGCTGATGCCCTGGTTCACTTCCTCGTTGCAAGTGATGCGGTAAGCGGGGTCGAGTTGTGGCATTTCCACGCGCTCAATGGCAGTGCGCTCTTTGGGCGACATGGTGGCGCGCAAGTCGATGCGCCATTGCTCATTGCGAGCTTCGTTTATATCGTTCATAGTGATGTTCTTTTTTATAAGTTTTTATGGGTTATATAGGCTACATAGGCCAGATGGGCTACATAGGCTATATATATAGGGTGGTGGTTTTAATAGCTTTTGAGGCGCATCATGAGTTCGTCGAAGTCGATCTGGTGAGCGTCGAACTCGGGTCCCTCCACGCACACGAAGCGTGGCTTTCCGCCCACGGTGACGCGGCAAGCGCCGCACATTCCTGTGCCGTCGACCATGATGGCGTTGAGCGAAGCCTCGGTGGGCACTTCATATTTCTTGGTGAGCAGAGAAACGAATTTCATCATGATGGGAGGGCCGATGGTGATGCAGCGGTCCACCTTCTCGCGTTGTATAACTTCCTCGACTCCTGCGGTGACAAGTCCTTGCTTGCCGTAGCTTCCGTCGTCGGTCATGATGATAACGTCGTCGCTAGATGCGCGCACTTCGTCCTCGAGGATGATGAGGTCCTTGCTGCGTCCTGCAAGCACGCTGACAACGCGGTTGCCGGCTTCTTTCATTGCGCGTATGATGGGGAGCAGAGGAGCAACGCCCACACCGCCGCCGCAACACAGCACGGTGCCGTAGTTGTCAATCTTGGTGGCTTGCCCCAGGGGTCCTACAACGTCGTGCAGCTCGTCGCCGGGATTGAGCGAAGTGATCTTGCGGGTTGACTCGCCCACGGCTTGTATAACAAGGGTAATTGTACCGGCAACGGGGTCGCTGTCGGCAATGGTGAGAGGAATGCGTTCGCCGTCTTCACCGCAGCGAACAATGACAAAGTGGCCTGCGCGGCGTGCCTTGGCAATGAGAGGTGCTTCTACTACCAGTTTGGTCACGTTGGCCGAGAATTGTTCTTTGGCAACAATCTTGTTCATAGTCTATATAGTTTATAAGATTTATTTCTATGTTGCAAAGTTAGTAATTATAAATAATCGGGGCAAAGAAAAAAGCGAGTTTTTTCTCGCTTTTTTTGGGTGTTGCCGGGTTTGTGGCCATTTGTTAAGGTGGGTTCTATTAATTCAGGGATAAAGTTCTTAATTATTTCGGTCGCTTTTGAGTCTGTTTTGGTATCTCCACCTAGGCAATATCATGCCCGGTGTAGAGCTGGTAATACTTTCCTTGCAGTGCCAACAGCTCGTCGTGAGTGCCAGTCTCGATGATGCGTCCGTGGTCGAGCACGACGATGCAGTCGGCATTACGCACCGTGGACAGCCTGTGTGCTATGACAAAAGTCGTGCGTCCTTTCATGAGCGAGTCGAGTCCTTGCTGCACCAACTTCTCGGTGCGTGTATCGATTGAAGATGTTGCCTCGTCGAGTATGAGAATGGGCTGGTCGGCCACAGCAGCTCTCGCGATGGCTAGCAGCTGTCGTTCACCCTGGCTCAAGTTGCTGCCATTGTCGGTGAGAATGGTGTGGTATCCGTCGCTCAATCGCCTGATGAAGTTGTCGGCATTTGCCAATTTTGCTGCTTCTATGCAATCTTGGTCGGTGGCGTCGAGACGTCCGTATCGAATGTTGTCAAGCACGGAGCCAGTAAACAGGTGAGTGTCTTGCAGCACCATGCCTAGTGCTCGGCGTAGTTGTTTCTTGTTGATTGTGGAGATGTCGATGCCGTCGATGGTGATGGAACCAGAATGCAGGTCGTAGAAGCGGTTGATGAGGTTAGTGATAGTCGTCTTGCCAGCGCCAGTTCCACCCACGAAAGCAATTTTCTGGTCGGGGAGCGCTACAAGGTTTATGTCGCTCAGCACCAGTTTGTGCGGGGTGTAGCCAAAGTCCACGTTCTTGAAAACCAGAGCACCGTCAACCCGTGTGAAACGAGGTTTCCCGCCCTTGTCGTCCTGCTGCCTCCACGCCCAAGTGCCGGTGCGAATGATCATGGGCAGGAGCCTGCCCGCGGCATTCTCGGCGGCATTGACGAGAGTGACGGTGCCGTTGTCTTCCTCCTGCTTTTCGTCAAGTAGTTCGAAAACACGCTCGGCCCCCACAGCAGCATTGAGCACGCTGTTGACTTGCTGGCTGAGGTTGGCAATGGGACGCGAGAAACTCTTGTTGAGAGTGAGGAAAGCCACAAGAGTGCCCAGCGAGAGGTCAACGTGAGCGCTGAGCACGAGCGTAGCGCCCACGACGCCGATGAGCACATAACTCAACTGCCCCAGGTTGCCGTTGACGGGCATGACGATGTTTGCAATGCGATTGGCGTTATAGGTGCTGTCGCGCAGTTGCTCGTTGATTTGCTCAAATTCCTCGATGGCTTCGTCTTCGTGGCAGAATACCTTCACGACCTTCTGTCCGCTCACCATTTCCTCGATAAAAGCGTTGGCCTCGGCCAGTTTGCCTTGCTGCACCTTGAAGTGCTTGCGCGAGCGCTTGCCCAGGAAAGTGGTGGCAGCAGCCATGAGCAGAGCCATGAGCAATGCCACCATGCTGAGGGGCACATTGAGCACAATCATGCTGGCAAAGGTCACAGAGAGCGTTATCACGGAATTGAGCGTCTGTGGCAAGCTCTGGCTAATCATTTGTCGAAGAGTGTCAACGTCGTTGGTATATTTAGACATGATGTCGCCATGCTTGTGCGTGTCAAAGAACGACACAGGCAGAGACTGCATGCGCCAGAACATGCGGGTGCGCAGCTTGTACATGGTGCCCTGGCACACGTTGATCATGAGGCGGCTGTGGGCATAAGAGCAGACGACGCCCAGTGCAAGCACGAGGGCCAGCGTGAAAAGCGTGCGTGCCAGCGAGTCGAACTGCGGGTTGTCGATCTGTGTCAGTGGCACGATGAAGTCGTCGATGAGAGTGCGAGTGAATAGTGTGGATGCAAGCGTGGTGACCGAGGTGACCACAATGCACACCACGACGGCAAGGCAAGAGAACCTGTACTCCGACAGAACCATGCGTGTGAGCCGCATCAAAGTGTTGCGTCTGTTGTTCATGCCATGCCCTCCTTTCTTGTGCTGTCGTCGAAGTCGCCCGAGTCGTCGTTCTGGAGCGAGTAGATTTCTTTGTAGAGATTATTGCCATTGAGCAGATCCTCGTGTGTGCCCCAGCCGTGCATGCGTCCGTTGTTGAGCACAAGGATGCGGTCGCAATCCTCGATGCTGCTGATGCGCTGGCTGATGATAATCTTGGTCACGTTATTAAGTTGTTGTGCCAGAGCCGAGCGAATGAGACGGTCGGTGTCGTTGTCGCAAGCACTGGTGGAGTCGTCGAGCACCAGCACCTTGGGTTTCTTGAGCAGCGCCCTGGCGATGCATAGGCGCTGTCGCTGCCCACCTGACACATTGGTTCCGCCTTGCTCGATGCGAGTGTCGTAGCCGTGCGGCATTTGTGCAATGAACTCGTGAGCGCACGCAATGCGACACGCTAGCTCACACTCTTCGCGTGATGCCTCGGGGTTGCCCCAGCGCAAGTTCTCCAGTATGGTTCCAGAGAACAGCACGTTCTTTTGCAGCACTACTGACACGCTGGCACGCAGAGCGGTGAGATCAAGAGAACGCACGTCTTTACCTCCCACCATGACGCTGCCACGCGACACGTCGTAGAGACGGCTTATCAGGTTGATTAGGCTGGACTTACCGCTGCCAGTGCCGCCAATTATTCCTATGGTCTGCCCGCTATCGATGTGCAGGTCAATGGCATGCAGGGCATACTCTCCGCTACCGCCCTTGTAGGCAAAACTCACGTTGTTGAAGTCGATGCGTCCGTCGGGAATGTCGGAGTCGGCGTTTTCGGGATTAGTGATGTCGGGCACTTCATTGATGACTTCCACCACGCGGCGACCGCTGGCTGCGCTCATGGTGAGTTGGACGAACACCATGCTGAACATCATGAGCGACATGAAGATGCTCATGATGTAGGTAAACATAGAAGTGAGTTGCCCTGTGGTTAATTGTCCGGAGACGACAAGTTTGGCACCAAACCAAGACAGGGCTATGATGCAACTGTAAACCACCAAATTCATCACGGGGCTGTTTAGCGCCATGAGTCCCTCGGCCCGCACATAGAGCTTGCGCAACAGTGAAGCGGCGTCGATGAATTTCTTGTTTTCGTGTTCTTCGCGCACAAAAGCCTTGACCACCCTCACCGCAGTCACGTTTTCCTGCACGACCGTGTTGAGCGCGTCATACTGCTTGAGCACCTTGGCAAACACCCTGGCAACAGACCTGATGATCAAGACGAGAACCAACGATAGAAACAGTGCAGCCACGACAAAAATAAGGCTCATTCGCCCGCTGATGAACAGGCACATGCCGATGCTAGAAACCATCGACAGCGGTGCACGCACCGAGATGCGCATGAGCATCTGGAAGGCATTCTGCAAGTTGTTGACATCGGTGGTCATGCGCGTTACCAGCCCGCCCGTGCTGTACTGGTCAATGTCGCTGAAAGCAAATCGCTGAATGTTGCGGTACATGGCCCGGCGCAGGTTGCATGCAAACCCTGTTGACGCAAAAGCCGAGAACCGTCCTGCCTGAATCCCAAGGAAAAGACTCATCAAAGCCATGCCTAACATAATGGCGCCATAAGTGTAAACATTCTCAAGATTACCCACGGTTATGCCATGGTCGATGAGCAGCGAAGTGACGTAGGGGATGAGCACATCGAGCCCCACCTCGAGAAGCACAAAAACGGGTGCCAGAAGCGCCGCGGTCTTGTATTTGCCTATGTGTTGGTATAGAGTTTTAAACATAATAACAT
>JAGHSP010000078.1 GCA_018065815.1 Candidatus Sodaliphilus limicaballi
CACTATAAATTTTGTTTTGTTCTTTTAGTCTAAAAAGAAATTATTCTAATTATTTTAATTTCTTTCAGTTAATGTCATTCTGTGTCCTCCTCGACAGGCGCTTTCTGGAACTTCTCATGCAGGGTCTGGAATGCGATGAAGAATGCCGGGGTGACAAAGAGCAGCGCAATCGTTCCCACGGTCATACCACCCACAACACCCAGTGCGAGGGCGCGGTTACCATTAGCACCGGCACCGCCCTCGATAATGAGAGGTATCATACCTATCACCATACTTGCCACCGTCATGAGGATGGGACGCAAGCGGTCTTCACATGCCTGGAATGCGGCTTCCTTGATGCTCAAGCCCTGCTTGCGGCGTTCAACCGCAAACTCGGTGATGAGGATAGCCGTCTTGGCAAGCAGACCGATGAGCATGATCACACCCGTCTGCAAGTAAATGTTGTTGTCCATGCCGGGAAGACCTATCTCATGGCCTATATAAGACACCAGGAACGAGCCCATAAGGCCGAAGGGTACCGACAAGAGAACTGACAGAGGCACGAACCACGACTCATACAAGCAGCCGAGGATGAGATAAATGAGCAGGATACATATCAGGTAAATTATCACCGTCATGTTGCTCTTTGAGTTAGCCTCGAGCTCGCGCGACATGCCGCCATACTCGTAGCCATAGCCCTGAGGCATGGTCTTCTCAAACACCTCGGCTATCACCTCATGCACCTGGCCCTCGCTGTAGCCCTGTGCAGGATCGATGCTGCACGAGATGCTCTGGAACAGGTTGAATCGTTTGAGCGATGACGAGCCCACTGTCTCGTGGAGGGTAACAAACTGCGAGATGGGTGCCATCTGGCCGCCTGCAACCTTTACAAAGATGTTGTTGAGCGACGTGGGGTCAAGGCGATACTCGGGCGATGCATTCGCCATGATGCGATACACCTTGCCATACTGGTTGAAGTTGCCTATGTAAGCACCGCCGCAATAAGCGCCCAGCGTGTTGAGCACCACGTCGGGCGACACGCCTGAACGGTCGCACTGCACGGCATTGATTTCAACACTATATTTCGGAAAACGCTCTGAGTAGGACGACTGCACGTTGCCCACCTCGGGACGCTTAGCCAGCTCGGCAAGGAACTTGTCCACGTTGGCCGAGAAATCGGTCATCGAGCCGCCAGCCTGGTCTTGCATCACAAGGTCGATGCTGTTAGAATTACCGTAACCGGGAATCTGCGGCATCTGGAATGGCAGTATTTGCAATTGTTTGATGTCCTGGCATGCCATGTAGAAGCGCCATATCACCATGTCGATGTAGTGCTCAAAACCCTCACGGTCGTCCCAGGGTTTGAGGCGGATGATGAATGTTGCATAGCTTGAGCCTGCACCCGAGATCATGCCATAGCCCGACACCATCGAGTAGCTCTCGAGCTCGGGAATCTCTTTCACGCGCTTCTCCACTTCCTTCATTGCCTCATTGGTCTGGTGCAGCGTGAATCCCTCGGGAGCACGCACCTCACACAAGACCACGCCCTGGTCTTCCTGAGGCACAAGGCCTGAGGGAAGAACTTTCATGAACAGCACCATGAGCACCGTTGCCACGATGAGCAGCAGCCATGCCAGACTGGGGCGATTGAGGAACTTGCCCACGGCCTTCTTATACTTGCCCATGATGGCATTGTAGCTAGTGGTGTAGGCGAGCTTGGTGTAGTAGTTCAGGTTCTTGCGGCCGTCTTCCTTGGGAGGACGCATCATGATAGCGCACATCGCCGGACACAGAGTCAACGCCGACACGCACGACAATCCCACCGACGCTGCAATCGTGACACCAAACTGGGTGAAGAACGCACCCGATGTGCCTGGCATGAACGTCACGGGAATGAACACCGCCATGAACACCAGCGTACAAGAAACTACGGCTACCGACACCTCGCTCATCGCTGAACGCGTTGCCTTCACCGGGCTCTTGTAACCGTTCTCGAGCTTGCCCATCACTGCCTCGACCACCACAATGGCATCATCGACCACCGTACCGATGGCGAGCACGAGCGCAAAGAGCGTGAGGATGTTGAGCGAGAAGCCTGCCATCTTGACGATGGCAAAGGTTCCCAGCAGCGACACTATGATTGATACCGACGGAATTACCGTCGCCTTGAGGTCTTGCAGGAAGAAGTAAACCACCAGGATCACGAGGATGATTGCTATGACCAGCGTTTCCACCACGTTGTGGATAGCGGCATAGAGGAAGTCGTCGCTCGACATCAGCGTCTTGAATTCAAGTCCTGCGGGAAGCGACGGCTTGAGGTCTTCATAGAGCTTGTTGATCTCGGCATTCACCTGCGTCGCATTAGCGCCAGCGGCCTGGTTGATGATAAACATCACGCCAGGGTGGCCCTCGACTGTTGAAGCGAAGTTATAGCTCACCGCGCCTATCTCTACCGTTGCCACGTCGCTCAGGTGAAGCACCTGGCCGGTGTTGGTGGCCTTGAGCACGATGTTGTTGAATTCTTCCACGCTCGACAGGCGGCCACGGTACTCGAGCGAGTACTGGTAGGCATTGTCGCTCTGCTCGCCCAGCGCGCCGGTTGCAGCCACAAAGCTCTGGCCGCCTATCGCCGCAAACACGTCGTTAGGCTCCAGGTCATACCGTGCCATCACGTCGGGTTTCATCCAGATGCGCAGTGCGTAGGTGTTACCCAGGTTGTTCACGTTGCCCACGCCGCTTATTCGCTGCAAGCGGGGCTTCACGTTGATGTCGATGTAGTTGGCTATGAAGTCGGAGTCAAACTTGCCGTCGGTGCTCTGTAGCGTTGAGATCTGGAGAATGCTGTTCTGGCTCTTCTCGACCGATACACCCACCTTGGTCACATCGGCAGGCAGCAGCGCCATTGCCTTCGACACTCGGTTCTGCACATTGACGGCTGCCATGTCGGCATCCACGCCTTGCTTGAAATACACGTTGATAGCCACCTCGCCGGTCGATGAGGCGCTGCTGGTGATGTAGGCCATGTCTTGCACGCCATTCACCGCTTCCTCGATGGGTTGAACCACCGATTTCATCACGGTCGCCGCATCGGCTCCGCTATAGCTCGTTGTGATATTGACCGTGGCGGGCGCAATATTTGGGTATTGCTCGATTGATAGCGACGAGAGGGAGATGAAGCCCACCAGCACTATCACAATGGAGATGGCCACTGCCATCACCCTGCGGTCTATGAAGATATTGTTTTTCATCGTTGCGTCTTATAAAATTACTTGTTTGCTGGAGATGAAGGGAAAATGACCTGCTGCTTCTCGCGCACGTTGTTGGCTCCGGTGCCCACAATGCGGTCGCCAGGCTTGAGGCCCGATGTCACAACCACATCCTTGCCGTTACCGGCGTCCTCATAGGTGATAATGGCGCTGGTGGCACAGCTGTCGGCACCCACCTTGTAAACGAGGGTCTTGTCTTGCAGCCTCACGATCGATGATGTGGGCACCACAATCACGTTGCTGGCCTTATAGGGGTAAACCACAGTACCCTGCGCGCCCGAGAAAAGCTTGCCGTCGGGGTTGGGGAACGTGGCGATGCAAGTCACAGAGCCTGTGGCGCGGTCGATGGCACCGGCATAGCTGGTGATGCGGCCCTCGATGGGATATTCGCTGCCGTCCTTGAGTTTCAGTTTCACAGCATTGAGCTTCGCCATGCGCTGGTCGAAGGTCTCGTTGCCCGGTGCGTTGGCAAGGTTGTTAAGCTCATCCTCGGTGATCGAGAACTTTGCCTTCATCTCGGCAGTTCCGCTCACTGTGGTGAGAAGCACGCCGGGCGAAACCTGGTCGCCGGGGTTAACGGGCAGTGTGCCCACGATACCTGACACGGGCGACGTGATGGTGCAATAGCCCAGGTTCACTTTCGCGCGATCCACGGCGGCACGCGCCTGTGCCTCGGCAGCCTTGGCCTGGTTGAGGTTATTAAGCGCCGAGTTCACCACATAGTCGCTCACGATATTCTGCGCATGCAGGTTCTTGTTGCTGTCATATTCCAGCTGGGCGGTCTTCACAGCAGCGTGAGCAGCGGTGAGATTGGCAGCAGCCGTTTCCACAGCAAGCTGTGCGTCGCGTTGGTCGATGACAAAGAGCACCGTTCCGGCGCTCACGCGCTGACCCTCAATCACGCACACCTTCATCAGCTGGCCGGTGCATTGCGGCGTGATGCTCACGTCGTTCTTGCCCACCAGCGTCGCGCTGTACTCAAAGGGCACCACAAGATCTTGAGTCTTTACTGTGATGGTTTCAAAACTTGCAGGATAAGTCTGCGACTCATCGCCGCCGCCACAGGCAACCAGCATTGCCAGCCCCGCACACATGCAGCAGCCTAAAAGGTTTCTTCTAATCATTTCTATGTAGTTATGTAGTTAATTACACTATAATTAATGCAAAGATAGCAAGAAAATTTCATATATACCATTATGGGATAGTTTTTTTTGCATTTATACCACATTACCGTTAACTATACACCAATACACCAATGGGGAAATCACATTGATTTCTCTGTGACCTCAGTGCCTCTGTGGGAGAGGGGCTGCACAACGCTAACCGGAAG
>JAGHSP010000319.1 GCA_018065815.1 Candidatus Sodaliphilus limicaballi
TTTACCCGACGGTCTACGACCATCGGTTACGATGCAATGTGACGACTCCGTCGTCAATTACCGCCGATCCACTATACTCCACCAACCAGAAAAATCCGCTGGTCCGATGAAAGATGAAAGATGAAGGATTAGAGATGAAGGATGGAGGGGGAAGGATACAAAAAAGCACCGGGCTGTGAATGGGACCGGTGCTTTTTGTTTTTTAGCTGAAGCTCTGTGGCTGTCAGTCATTGTTTTTGCTGCTGCGCGAGCGGCGTTCTTTCTTGCTGCTCGAGCTGTTGGTGTCCTTTTCTTCCATTGTGTCTATCTCGTTGCGGTCTTTGTCAAAGACTTTGTACTGGAGATAGGCCAGCGACTGGTCGGGCATTATCTTGAATTTGCGCCCATACTCACGCCGCCACTTTGAATACTCGCTGAAGATGTATCCTTTTTTCAGATAGGCATCAACAAAAGGATGTACATACATGATAAAGTTCTTCACTCCTAATGAATTGATAAGATAGTCGATCTTATCCTTCAGTTTGTCGGTAAAAAGCAGCGAGGGCTGAATCTCTCCCTTACCTCCACATGAAGGGCAGGTTTCAGCCGTGACGATGTCGAGGGCAGGTCTCACACGCTGTCGTGTGATCTGCATGAGTCCGAACTTGCTCAATGGCAAGATGTTGTGTCGAGCTTTGTCCTTTGCCATCACCTCGCGCATGTGCTCGAGAAGCTGCTGCCGGTGCTCGGCCTTGGCCATGTCGATGAAATCGACTACAATGATGCCGCCCATGTCACGCAGTCTGAGCTGTCGTGCAATTTCTTCGGCGGCGAGCAGGTTGACGTTGAGAGCATTGCTCTCCTGGTCGGTTGAACTCTTAGACCTGTTACCCGAGTTGACATCGATGACATGCATCGCCTCGGTGCTTTCTATAATCACGTATGCTCCCGACTTAAATGAAACCGTCTTGCCAAACGACGACTTGATCTGCCTAGTGATACTAAACTTGTCGAAGATGGGCATGTCGTCGCTATACAGTTTGACGATGTCACTGCGATCGGGTGCTATAAGGCTCACATAGTTGTGAATCTGGTCATAGACCTCGGCGTCATTCACATGTATGCTCTCAAAGTCGGGGTTGAAGATGTCTCTTATCTCTCCCACTGCACGGCTGTCTTCTTCATATAGCAGTGATGGAGGAGCCGCAAACTGGAACTTGGCGACTGCATCTTCCCAGCATTTGATCAGAACATTGAGTTCTGTATTAAGTTCGGCTGCGCGTTTGTTCTCGGCCGAAGTTCGTATTATTACCCCAAAGTTTTTAGGCTTGATGCTCTCGATGAGCCTTCTGAGCCTAGTTTTCTCGCCATGGTCTTTAATCTTTTGCGACACAGAAATCTTGTTGTTGAAAGGAATGAGCACAAGGAATCGCCCAGTGAAACAGATTTCGGTAGTGAGTCGCGGTCCTTTGGTCGAGATGGGTTCCTTGGCCACCTGCACAATCAGTTCCATGCCCTGGGTCAAGACATCGCTGATGGTGCCATGCTTGTCCATGTCGGGCTGAAGTTTGAATTGAGAGATGCTCTGGGGAGACTTTCCAGTATTATCACGAACCGACTTAATGTATTGAGCATAAGACGCGAACTGGGAGCCTAAATCAAGGTAGTGCAGAAACGCATCCTTGTCGTAGCCCACATTAACGAATGCGGCGTTGAGACCTGGCATGAGTTTCTTAACCTTGGCAATGTAGAGGTTGCCCACGGCGTAGGAAGCATCTCGCGATTCCTTTTGCAGCGACACGAGCCGTCCGTCTTCGAGCAGAGCGGTTGAAATGTCGGTGGGCGTTACATCAACTACTAGTTCACTTCTCATCGCAGAAGGGGAAATTTACTCTAGGGACACGTGTGTCCTATAAAGGGAACTCATAACCCTAGAGGGAACTCATAAAAAACGAAAAACAAACTCATGACTTTGCGTGCATAAGACTTAGCCGCCATTCATGCCGTTTGTTTTCCGTGTTCTATGACATAAAATCTAGATGACTTGTCTTGAAAGACAATTACTTCTTAGACTTATGACGATTCTTTCTAAGTCTTTTTTTGCGCTTGTGCGTAGACATTTTGTGTCTTTTATGCTTCTTTCCGTTTGGCATTGTACTTAGTTTTTGTTGTTAATATGAATTGTTTATTAAATCTCGTCGAGTTTGTGAAATTACTTCTTCACCTGTTCCATGAACACCTTAGCGGGCTTGAAAGCGGGGATGTTGTGCTCAGGAATGATGATAGTAGTGTTCTTAGAGATATTGCGTGCTGTCTTCTGTGAGCGAGTCTTCACGATGAAGCTACCGAAACCGCGCAGATAAACATTCTCACCATTTGCCAGAGAGTCCTTAACTGATTCCATGAATTTCTCTACTGTTACGAGAACTGACGCCTTGTCAATACCTGTCGATTTAGCGATTTCGCTAACGATGTCTGCTTTAGTCATTGTAATTTTGTCTTAATTTGTTATTGTAATGTTAATAAAATACATGTAAAAATCTCGTGAATCTACTCCTTACTTGCTGATTTTCAAAGTTATACACTCATAAAAAAGCGTTTTGGAGGTCAATCCTCGCGATTTGGTTGTGCAAATATCGCACTTTTTTTTGAATTAAGTGCTATAATTCAGCGATTTTTATGATTTTTTTTATCAAAAAATGCATTTTTCCGATTTTTCACACATTTTTTTTGCCCATGCACTTATCATGTTCCACCTAAATATATTAACTTTGTGCTCTGTAATGAATAACAGTGACGACATATTCAATCATATCACGACGGTTTTCATCGACATCGATGACACGTTGTGGTGGTTCACCGAGAACAGCAAGGTGGCATTCCGCCACACCTACGACAAGTTTGAGGTGAGCACATTCGAGCCGTCCTACGAGCGTTTTCACGACATCTACCTTGCCGAGAACAACCGCCTGTGGGAGCTGTATCACCACGGCAAAGTGGAGAAAGACTATCTGGTGAACGAGCGATTTCGCTATGTGCTCGACGCGGTGGGCTACCAAGGCGACTGCGCCGGCATGGCTGCGCTCATGAACGAGGAGTACCTGCGCTATCTTGCCACGCTACCGCTGTCGGTGCCTGGCGCGCACGCCCTGTGCGCACGCCTCATCGCCCGCGGCTGGCAGGTGAACGCATTGAGCAACGGGTTCAAGGGCGTGCAGCAACGCAAACTTGAGAGTGCCGGACTGCTTCGCTTCCTGTCGCACGTGGTGCTGAGCGATGACTGCGGCTACACCAAGCCCATGCGCGGCATCTTTGACCATGCCCTGCAAGTGACCGGCGCCGATGCCAGCCAGTGCCTGATGATAGGCGACAACCCCGAGGCCGACATACAAGGGGCACACGAGGCGGGGTGGCACACCATATACTTCAATATTAAGAACATTCCTGCCATTCCTGGCACAGCCGACATGGAGGTGGCGTCACTCGACGAGATTTTACCCACTGTGCGGTAATTACTGAAATCAAATTAACTGTTTATATAATAAATTATGAAACATCTCATCTATAT
>JAGHSP010000408.1 GCA_018065815.1 Candidatus Sodaliphilus limicaballi
CGTCTATCCTGACCATGACATCATAGTGATGAGTGACGAAGCACACCGCACACAGAATGGTGTGTTTGCCGACAACCTCATGCACATGCTTCCAACGGCAAACCGTATCGGCTTCACTGGTACTCCTTTGTTGCGTGATGACAACATCACGGCTCGTACATTCGGACAGTATGTTTCTGTCTATGACTTCAAACGTGCCGTGGAGGATAAGGCAACCGTACCCCTCTACTACGAGAATCGTGGTGAGAAATTGCAGGAACTGAAGAATCCCGAGATTAATGCCGAGATTGCAGCCAGATTGGATGAAGAAAATCTGGATCCTTCTCAGCAAGCGAAATTAGAACGTGAGTTTGCTCAGGAGGTGCATCTGCTGACAGCGGAGAAGCGACTGAGAGTTGTGGCTCAGGACTTTGTGCGCCATTATAGTGACTTGTGGACAAGTGGCAAGGCTATGATGGTAAGCTTCAACAAGGTTACCTGCGTGAGGATGTGTAACTATGTGCAGGAGTATTGGCAAAAGGAGATAAAGGCTCTGCGCAAGCGCATAGAGCAAGACCCTTGGCAACAGGAAGTGCAGGAGATGAAGCGCAAACTGCAATGGATGGAAGAAACGGAAATGGCAGTTGTGGTATCACAGGAGCAGAACGAGATACAGACATTCAAGAAATGGCGACTCGACATCACTCCACATCGTGAGAAGATGGAGAAACGCGAACTTGACAAGGAATTCAAGGATGCCGATGGTAAACTTCGAGTTGTCTTTGTATGTGCCATGTGGCTGACAGGCTTTGACGTGAAAACGCTCTCTTGTCTCTACATAGACAAGCCAATGAAGGCGCACACCTTGATGCAGACGATTGCCCGTGCCAACCGTGTGGCAGAAGGTAAGTCGAACGGGCTTGTCATAGATTACATAGGTATTGTCAAAGCACTCCGCCAAGCACTGGCTGATTATACCGCTAATCCTGATGGCGGTGAAGGTGGCAACGACCCGACAGTCAACAAGGAAGAACTTATCAAGAACGTGTGGAAAATCATAGCCACGGCAGTAGCATTCTTGCATGACAAAGGTTTTGAATTGCAGGAACTCATTGATGCTGTGTCATTTGAGAAATTGTCGCACTTGAAGAAAGCCGCCAATCTGTTATGCGATACAGTAGAAACAAGAAAGTCGTTCTGTACATTTGCCACAACATTGCTGCGACTTTGGAAATATCTTGATCGTGATGATATTACCGAAGATATGCGTAAGAAGAAGGATGCACTGGAAGCCATCTACAAAGAATTGCAGAAAAAGCGCAAGCACGCTGACATCACCGACCTGAGTGTGGCAATCAATGATATAGTTAATGAGCATCTTGAAATTGATGCACAGCAAATGATGGTTGCCGAAGGACGTCGATTTGACATCAGCGGCATCGACTTTGATTTATTGCGAAGGGAGTTCGCTAAGCGTGAAGACAAGAACCTCGTATTGCGTGATATTCAAGACCTGCTTCAAGAGCGTTTGGCTCGACTCTTGGCAGAGAATCCATCCAGAATAAACTTTTACGAAAAGTATCAAGAGATTATTCAAGCATACAACCAAGAACAGAATCGCGCCACGATAGAGAAAACCTTTGAGGAACTGATGCACCTGTCGCAATCTCTCAGCGAAGAAGAGAAGCGTTATGTTAGAGAAGGTTTCAAGAGTGACGAAGAACTGTCACTCTATGACTTGTTGCTGAAAGACAATCTCTCGAAGCCAGAAATAAAGAAACTGAAGGATGTCGCAATTGACCTCCTTGCCAAGATTAAAGGACAGTTGGCTGGTATGGATCATCCGTTTGACAAACCTGCGACTCGTGCAACGCTAATCATCACTATCCGTGATGTACTGTGGCAGGAATTGCCCGAGAGTTATAGCGAGGAAAGCATAAACTACTACCGCGACACCATCTACAACTATGTCAGTCAAAGATATGGTGGTGCATAAAGATATTATCACGAAATATCAGGTAATCAAATTTCGCTAAATGAGGTTGAACTGGTAGAGGAGTGGGAAAAAGTTTTCGTTTCTCGTTTTTCGTCATTCGTAAAAAAGTTGTACCTTTGTTGTTTGATAGTTATAACCCTGTTTTGATAAGTCAAAATATCATATAATTCTGGTATGTATTACGTAAAGAAAACGCTTGAAATATCTTCGTGCCATCAGTTGTATCTCGACTATGAGAGCAAGTGCGAGAATTTGCATGGTCACAACTGGATGGTGAATATCTACTGCAAGGCTAAGGAACTTGACAGCAATGGCATGGTGTGTGACTTTACTCACATCAAGCAACTGGTGCACAAACGCCTCGACCACAAGAACCTCAACGAGGAACTGAAGTTTAACCCCACTGCCGAGAATATCGCACGATGGATTGTAGATACTGTGCCCAACTGCTATCGCGCCGAGGTGTGGGAGTCGCGCGACAACATGGCTGCCTACGAGAAGGACGAGGACTAACCACATCACGCAATGTATAAGGTCAACGAAATATTCTATTCGCTGCAAGGCGAGGGTTTCAACACGGGCACGGCAAGTGTGTTTGTGCGCCTGAGCGGGTGCAATCTCAAGTGCTCGTTCTGCGACACCAGCCATAGCGACGGGCGCATGATGTCGGCTCCTGCCATTGTCGAGGAGATTATGAAATACCCTCAAGCGCCTCTCATCGTGATCACTGGGGGCGAGCCCACGTTGCAACTCGATGACGACCTGGTGAAGGCTCTCAAGCTCACGGGCAAGCGCATTGCTATCGAGACCAACGGCACCCGTCCTGTGCCAGATGGTATCGACTGGATTACCCTCTCGCCGAAAACTGGGTTTGATGGCGCCGATGCTCATCCATGCACTTTGCAGCATTGCGATGAGCTCAAAGTGGTGTATCTGGGCCAGGACCTTGCACAGTATGACCACATCCAGGCTAAGCACAGGTTTTTGCAGCCGTGCTTCACTTGCGACGACGATGCACGGCTCAAGTCAATCAGCGACACCGTGGAAGCCGTGAAACGCAATCCGCAGTGGAGACTCTCTATGCAGACCCACCGCTACCTTAATATACCATAAAATTTCACGCCATGTCGATGCAACGCAAGATTATCAAGTGGACTGCAATAACTCTGGGTAGCATTGTCGTTCTCATTGTGGCAGCGACAGTTGCTCTGAACCTGCCGCCCGTGCAGCGTTACATCAAAGACACGGCACTGCAAATGCTGTGCAGGGAGTTCAACACCACCATCACGCTTGATGAGGTCGATGTGTCGGTCATCAACGGCCATGTGGGCCTCTACGGGCTCACTATCAATGATCTTGCTGGCGAGAAAATGCTTGACGTGGACACTCTTTATGCCGGGTTTGACATGTGGAAGGCGTTGACGCAACGCAAGGCCGAACTTGAGAACATAAAGCTGAAAGGAGCCACTGCAAGTATTTACAAAAACCGCCCCGACAGCGCCGCCAACTACCAGTTTCTCCTCGATGCAGTGAAAAAAGATGAGGCCCAGGATGATACCGACAGCACGAAGCATGAGCCTGCGTTCCAGTTTGACATCAAAGACGCACAAGCCAGTAACCTAGACATCACATGGCAGGATCGCAGCAAGCCGGGCACATATACCAGAATCAAGCTGGAAAATGCCAAATGCGACCGTAGCAGTGATGTCACCCGCATCAAGGTGAATGGACTCACGCTAGTAACCGAGAACAACAAGCCACGCAAGAACGAAGGCAAACCCAATCGCGGTGCCTTCGATGCCGGTCATCTCGACATCCTTGCCGATGCCGATGTTGTCATGCATCACAAGAAGGATCATCCCACCGAGATAGAACTCAAAGAATTGCAGGCCGAAGACCGTGGGTCGGGGTTAAAGCTCAACAGCATGCACTGCAACGCCGTTATAGACAAGGGACATGCCACCGTTCGTGACATAGAGATTGTGAGCCGCAGCACCACGCTCAGCATTGATAGCGTCAATTTCACCTTGCCCGACAGCACCCACACACTTGCCTACCAATCATCGACAGTGAAAGGCAACGTCTTGCTTGCCGACATCTCGCAGCCGTTTGCCCCGGTGCTCAAGAAGTTCAAGATGCCGCTCAATCTCTCGGTCAAGGTGAGCGGCGAAGGCCAGACGATGCGTTTTGGCGACATCGTGGTAACCAACCCCGACAAGCGTCTGTGCGTTAAGGCCAACGGCATCATCACGCCGTTAGGACACGTGGAAGAAGGGCAGCAGCGCACCATTCATTTCAACATCACCAGCATGTATGCGCGCAAAGGTGTGAAGGAGCAGATACTTGCCTATTTCCCGGTGAAGGAATCGATGATGGGACTCATTAAGAGCACCGGCGACATCAGTTATCACGGCACGCTCACTGTGCCCAAGAAGCATGTGGTGATGAACGGCACATTAAGTACCGTTGCCGGTAGTCTGGCATTCAATTTTGACATCGACAACGCCAATAAGTACCTCTCTGGTCATGCCAGTACAAACCAATTTGCACTCGGCAGAATCATCAGTGTCCCCGATTTCAAGAATATTGCCTTCGATGCGACATTCAATTTTAGTATCGCGAGCAAGAAGAAAGCCCAGGAACTACACCGTCACACGGGCAAACTGCCATTGGGGTGGGTCAAGGGCACCGCAAGTGAAGCCACCTACAAGAAGCTCACACTCCACCACATCGTGTGGGACATCACTAGCGACGGAGACATTGCGAAAGGGGTTGCCGGCATAGAAGGTAATATTGCCGACGTGATGTGTGAATTCTCCTTTGTCAACACCGACTTCGAGAAAAGCCTCAAGTGCAAGCCATCGTTCAAGTTCAACAAACTGGCCGATAAACTCAAAGGCGTGAAAGACAAAGTGAAAGACAAAATAAAGGAAAAATTCACCAGGAAGAAAACTTCCTAAATCAGATAACCATATTCCCTGAGCTTGTCCTTGACTTTTGCCAGAGCCTTGGTCTCGATAAGGATGTGATTGCGCTCGGCACGGATTGTGTGTTCGCGTATATACTTGTCGGTCGAGAGGATGCGCAGCAGGTCATTGTTGCCAGGTAAGATTTTCATGACCGTGTAGCCTTTACCTGGCGAGAGCAAGGGATAACAACGGTTCTCAATTCCGGCATAGAATGACTTCCACACAGCCGAGGGCTCGGTAGTCACGTTGTGAGTGAAAAATTCCCACTTGCGCATGATGTCATCAATGCCCTTGCAGTTTGCCATGAAAGAATCGGCAGTGACACGGTAGCGTTGCGCTCCTATCGGTTCGGCAAAGTTTTGCAGCATTGGCTCGTAGGGATTTTTCCCGTCGATAACCAGAGCACGGATGATGAGCCTTTCGGGGTCAACCTCAAAGTATTCGGTGGGTTTGTGCATGCCTGGTGCCTCGTAGGTGGCAGTGTGCCCGAACACATATTCCCCAAGCTTGGTCAAGCGCAGGTATTCAAGGCAGTTAAAGCGAGGCTCAATAGCTGTCGCAGGCACGTAGTAGGCAATCTCCAGCAGGCCGTAGGTAGCGAAGAGCATGAGCAACCCCTTGCACACCGGGACGGTGATGTTATCATATATTTCCTCAACTCGCAACCGTTCATCATCAAGGCATATTCTAGAGTCGGCCACAAAATTTGAGTCGGCCACCATGATTGTGTCAATAGTAACGTCTGTAATGCTGCGTCTCAACTTGTCGAAATCATCGCACGAGAACCATTTGCCTGGTGTCATCAATCTCAACGCATCGGTAATGTTGTCAATGGCTTGTGACAGCTTGCTTTCATAAAACAAGTTGTCGCGCTTTACCGCCTTGAGGTGCGACAGCCATTCCATGGTGATGTAGTTCACGTCAACATTATGGACACATTGGGCTATTATCTCCCAGTACTGGTTGATATTCGGTCCCATTTGAGAGAAATTATGTGCAGCAAGCGACGGAATCATCACTTGTGCCGCCATTTGTTTCAGCTCTTTAGAGTTGCTGCAAGGGAAAAACTCATTCAGTCCTAATTGCTTGGCAATCTTCTTTGTCGCAGTTGCGGGCATCTTGTAAGCCCCAAATTCCACTTCTCCTTGCTCCTTTATTTGGTTCAGGAGAAACAGTTGCTCGCCTATGTTCTGCTCGTTACTGTAGAATAGCATCTTTCCGTCATTGTCAAGGTTGTCGATGGGGTGCGTTTCCTTGTCGGCAATGGCGCGGTTGTAGATGTTCCAGAGGTAACGTGGCATCCATATGTAGGTGCTCATGCCAGTGAAGTAGTGGTAATAATAGCTGCTGATGTTGAAAACGCTAAGCAGGTTGTGGCTAATGGTGTGAGAACGGCTGTAGAAATATCTGGAATCGGCCGAAACCACTGGCTCTCCAGCAAGTTTATTTGCTTTTATATCGCTGATATAGCCTTGACGGTAGCATTGCTCCCACACGCGCTTTATGCCCTGAGGAAACGTCTTGAAAAACTCACGGAAGTTATCATCATTGCCCAGAATGATAGCGGCAGGCCATGTATAGTCATCCTTGGAGCGAGGGGCTGTATAGAGTTTCAGTAATTGGGGTATGGGCGAGGAGGGGTTGCTCTTGCTGCGCAGTACATATCCCCTGAATGCATTTTTAATTGCTTCGCATAGTTTCTCTAGGGTGACCTTGGTGTGGGTTGACGTAAGATGTACGTAGCATTTTTTTATGTCCTCGCTCATCGCATTGAGCAGCAGCACGGGGCGGTTGTCGGGAACATTCATGTTCTCGTCCAGCGGGTTGCCGAAGAGGTCTCTGTTTATTTTCTTTGCCATAACGTTATCCAAGAATGAAGTTAATGTCCTCCTCGGTCAGAACTTTAGCCGACGAAGAGTCGCTGCCTATCAGCCCCTCAAAGAGTTCGGCCTTTTGTTGCTGCAACGTGAGTATTTTTTCCTCGATGGTGCCTTGCGCGATTATGCTGTAGGCAAGCACCTTCTGTGTCTGTCCTATGCGGTGCAGACGGTTTATCGCCTGTTCCTCGGCTGCTTTGTTCCACCACGGCTCGAAGATAAACACCGTGTCGGCTGCGGTGAGGTTGAGTCCCACGCCACCAGTCTTGAGAGTCATGAGCATGACCATGCAGTCGGGAGACTTCTGGAAGGTATCAACCACCTTCTGGCGATTGGTTGTAGCACCGGTCATCTCCACATACCCAATACCCATCGCGGCAAGTCGCTCGGCGACTAACTCGATGCCAGTAAGGAAGTTGAAGAATACCACAACTTTGTGCCCATTCTCAACGGCCTCGGTGAGCGAGTCAATGAGTTGCTCGGTCTTGGGTGAGCGAATGTTGCCGTCACTGTAATTCTCGGGGATGGAGGCAATCTGTCGCAATTCGTTAAGTGCTTGGAACATCACGAACTGAGACTTCTGTATGCCCTCGCGCTTGATGTTGGAATCGATGAGGGACTTGTAGTACTTGCGCCGTTCCTCGTAGAGCTTTTGCTGCTTCTCGTTCATTTCCACATAGAGAGTCTGGTTGATGCGGTCAGGCAGTTCCTTGAGTACATCCTTCTTGAGACGGCGCAGCAGGAATGGGAAAATCTTGTGGCGCAGTTGCTTCAGGATACCCTTGTCATTCTCGCGTTGTATGGGGTAGGTGTAGCGCTGGTTAAAGTTGTCGAGAGTGCCGAACATTGCCGGGTTGAGAAAACGGAATAGAGAGTATAGCTCGGTGAGATTGTTTTCCACCGGAGTGCCGCTCAGCGCCAGTCGATGGTCGGTCTTGAGTATGTGCACCGCTTGCGCTGCCTGCGACGACACGTTCTTGATGTTCTGTGATTCATCGAGAATCACATAGTGGAACTCTTTCTTGGCAAGGGTCTCGATGTCGTTGCGCACTACGGCGTAGGTGGTGAGAATCACTTGCGCTTTCATCGCCTCCTTCAGGTCGCGGTCGGTGCCGTAGTAGGTATAGGTCTTGAGTTGAGGTGCAAATTTTTCTATCTCATTCTCCCAGTTGAAGATGAGGCTGCGCGGCATGACGATGAGCGAAGGATGCTTGACCTTGGGATAGATAGTGGCTAGCACCGTGATGGCTTGCAATGTCTTGCCCAGACCCATGTCATCGGCGAGGCAGCCGCCCAGTTTGTTGTCATAGAGATATTTGATCCACTTAACGCCTTCTTGCTGGTAGTCGCGCAATTTTGCCTTCACCTTGGGTTTAGGCAGTTTTTGTTGTCGCAGTTCATTAAATCCTTGATACACTTTGCGGTGACGCTCAAACACTTCGCCTTCAAGTCGTTCTTGCAGCAGTTCTTCTACCTCGGGCAGGTCAAAGAATGAGATGCGGATCTTTCCCCCGCGTTTCTTTGATGTGTCAAATATTCGTTCCAGTCGCCGCATGTAGTCGGCTGCGATAAGAGCTCTGTTGCCGTCGCTCAGCGTGATATAGCGTTGCTTGCGCCATGTGTTGAGCACATCGTTGATGCTCATGGTCTCGTCGCCTATCTGCATCGTGGCATCGCCTTCGAGAAAATCAATGCCGCTCGACAGGTTCACATTAAGTCGTGGAGTGACGTGTGTCACTTTGTAGTCGCGCAGCCGTTCGGCACCGAGCAGGGCAAAGTGCTTGAGCAGGCTGGGCAGTGCGTTGAAGAGGAACGGGCCAGCGCTTTCCTCTGGCACAATGAAAAACTCACCTTCCTGGTAAATTTCTTTTCTAGCTTGCCGTGACGGTGCTTGCTCGTTGAGGATTTTGCTCAGGATTGCAACGCTCTCTTCCAGCGGGCGACGCACGATTGTTTTGAGTTCGACCACCTTGTCGATTCCTATCACGGCGTGCACCGAGAGTTTCATGCGCTCAATGAGTTCATTGTCGTTGCCTGGCAGCGAGTTCATTACTCGCAGGTACAGAGCCTTGTCGGTATCCACTTTCTCAAAACACAGCGTGGGCACAGCCTCAATAGCCTCAGGGCTTTTTACGACCCGGTAGTGAGTGCGGTCAAGGTCCACATTGCTTATGTAGCTATAGAAGATACTCAAGAAATCTTCCATCGTCGATTCCTTGACATCTATATGTTTGAACAAAGCCAACTGCTGATAATTGTCACCAATAGGCTCTATGGGGTAAATTCTGTTATTTTCGCCCAGTACGAAGCTGTCGCTCAGAGGTCTGACACTGATAGCCTCGTCATCGGCAATGATTGCTATATCAGTTAAGTAGATAGCTTCATCCTTAGCACCTAGGTCCGTTAGTTGAAGAGTGAGTCGTCTGACTTCGTTGTCGCTGCTTATCGATTTGCCATCGGCATCGACCAGCAAGTCGTCACACTTCTGCAGGAGATATATCATCTCGGGGTGGTTGGCAAGAGACAGCCCCTGTGCAATGTTTTCGTCCCACATCGCCTCTTCATCTTCATTGCCAAATCGCTCAATCCCTTGCATGATTGCACGCAGCGTGCCAGTGACTTCATTGCTGCCGCAAGTGGCAACATTAAGTTTGTCGTCCACAACTTTAACGTATGCACGGCCTGTCACTGCGCTGAAAAACAGCATAATGCGCAGTTTTGTTACCTCGTTACTTTGATGTTGCGAACTGATAGTGTTGCTAGTTCCTGACAGCCTATTTATGAGATAGTTTATTGAGTTGCTCATTCTCTTTACATCTTACTTTACTTGCTCGAGTGCTGTTTGCATTTTGTGTTTTATCTGGTTGGTGCACAGGTTTCCTATGCTGCCTTCGTGGGTGTGGTGTACCTCGCGGGTGGGCTTGTAGGTGCCTTGTTGCACTTGGTGGCCTATTTCCTTGTAGGCGTCGCGGAAGGGGGTGCCGTCGAGCACGAGGCGGTTGACGTCCTCAACTGTGAATAGATAGTCGTAACGCTTGTCGTCCAGGATATTCTCGTTGATGCGTACGTGTTGCAGCATGAAGTCGGCCATCAAGAGGCACTCGTTCATCACCTCTATTGCCGGGAAGGTGATGTCCTTCAAGAGCTGCAGGTCGCGGTGGTAGCCCAGGGGTAGGTTGGTGGTGAGCGACGATACCTCGGTGATGATGGTCTGCAGGCGGTTGCACTTGCCGCGCATGATTTCAAACACATCGGGGTTCTTCTTGTGGGGCATGATGCTCGAACCGGTCGTGAACTCGTCGGGGAACGAGATGAAGGCATAGTTCTGGCTGTTGAACAGGCACACGTCCATTGCAAATTTGCCCAGCGTCGATGCGATGGCGTTGATGGCGTAGGCCAGTGCGCGCTCGGTCTTGCCGCGGCTCATCTGTGCAGCCACCACGTTGTAGTGGAGGTCGTCGAAGCCAAGCAGCTGCGTGGTCATGGTGCGGTTCAAGGGGAACGACGAGCCATATCCGGCAGCCGACCCCAGCGGATTCTGGTTGGCAATGCGATAAGCTGCCACGATGGTCTGCACGTCGTCAATCAATGTTTCGGCGTAAGCTCCGAACCACAGTCCGAAACTTGACGGCATAGCCACTTGCAGGTGGGTGTAGCCGGGCATGAGCACGTCTTTGTGCTGTTCGCTGAGCGATAGCAGGCGCTCAAACAGGGTGTTGACGTTCTGGGCTAGCGTGCATAGTTCCTCGCGGTAGAAGAGTTTGAGGTCAACGAGCACTTGGTCGTTGCGAGAGCGGCCCGAGTGGATTTTCTTGCCCATGTCGCCCAGTCGCTGGGTGAGCAGCAGTTCCACCTGTGAGTGCACGTCCTCGATGCCGTCCTCTATGGTGAACTTACCGTCCTCGATTTCAGCGGCGATGTTGCGCAGTTCGGCGTCAAGCATGCGGTGCTCGTCGGTAGTGAGCAAACCTATGCTCTCGAGCATGGCGATGTGTGCGATAGAGCCTTGCACATCGTGTTTAGCGAGTTTGAGGTCGAGCAGGCGGTCGTTGCCCACGGTGAATGATTCAATCCACTTGTCTATGCTATATCCTTTGTCCCAGAGTTTCATATCTTTTTAAAACGAAAAACGAAGCGGCCTGCGGCCTACGAAAGACTAAAAACAGCTTCGCGTTATTATTATATTTAGTTTATTATGCGTAATTTAATATTTCTCGGCAAGACGAGCAATGAAATTTTTGTAGAAGTCAATACCCTGCTCAATCTCGCTCAAGAGAATGTACTCGTCGGCGGTGTGCGAGCGGGCACTGTCGCCGGGGCCGATTTTCAACGATGGGAACGCCATCTGCGACATGTCGCTCGTGGTGGGAGACACAAAAGTGTCGCTGCCCAGTGCCACTGCGGTCAGCACTAGCCGATGGCTCTCGTCGATGGCCGATGCGCGGATGCGTGTGGAGCGTTCCTTAATGTCGCTCTTGACCACGCTACGCACCAGCTCGATGGTCTCCTCATTGGTGTAGGCATCGGTAGTGCGTATGTCCATCACCCAGCGGCACTCGTCGGGCACCACGTTGTGTTGCGTGCCGCACTCGATCATCGTGGTGGTGAACTTGATGGGGCCTAGCAACTGTGATACTTTCTCGGGCTGATAGCTGCGCATGGCGTTGATGTCGTCCATGGCGATGTACAATGCGTTGATACCCTCGTTGCGAGCGGCATGACCTCGCTTGCCATGTGCCACGCAGTCGAGCACCACGAGGCCACGCTCTCCCACTGCGGCTTGCAACTGGGTGGGCTCGCCCACCAGGGCCATGTCGATGCGTCCCAGTGCGGGAAGCAGCGCGCGGATGCCGTGTTCGCCGGTCACTTCCTCCTCGGCACTGATGGCAAGGATGATGTTGAACGGCAGCTCCTTGTTATAGAAATGCTTGAAAGCCGCGATAAGGCTCACCGCCGATGCTCCGGCGTCGTTGCTACCCAGGCCATACAGGCAGTCGCCCTCTACGGTGGGGGCAAACGGGTCGCGAGTCCACGATGCTGCGGGCTTCACGGTGTCGTGATGAGAGTTGAGCAGCAGCACGGGCTTGTCATCGTCCCAGTTAGCCGAGCGGGCATACACGTTGTTGTGTAGCCGCTGTGCGTCGATGCCCGCTTCACGCAAGTGGTCATAGATAACGGTAGCAGTGCCAGCCTCGTCGCGCGAGACCGACGGCACGGCTATGAGTTTCATAAGTAACGCTACTGCCTGTTCCATAATCCTTATTATAAATTAAACAAATCGTCCATGGTAATCTCATTGTGGACAACATTGCTATACTTATTATGCTCAACACCAAAGGTAGTTACCATGGTGACATGAATTGCACAC
>JAGHSP010000301.1 GCA_018065815.1 Candidatus Sodaliphilus limicaballi
TCTTAAAATCTACAATATCATCTGGTACAAACCAAAAGAGGGTGTGTCAAAATGCTAAATCAAGTTGATGTAGGAGGGTGTGTCAAAATGCGAAATCAAGTTGATGTAGGGACGACACTCCCGTGTCGTCCGCACGCTCGGAATGAGCGTAGTACATTACACAATTACTTGAATATAAGCGTTTTTTCAAAAAAAGAACTTTAAAAATTAAAAATTGCAGTTAAAATTAACATAGTTACAATTTTGCTGGTTTCAAAAATAATTGCTACCTTTGCAGCGCAAATTTGAAAAAGCAATTGTGTAGGGGTTCTCTCCCGCAGAGATTAATAGGGAATCAGGTGGAAATCCTGAACAGTCCCGCTGCTGTAAGCTCCCTCTATTGACACTATCGCTTCACATCACAGCCACTGGTAGTAACGACTCTCAATTTAGACGACTACATCAATGACCGGGAAGGCGTGAGGCGACGGAGCAAAGTCAGAAGACCTGCCTCGACACTTGCCTTGCAATAGTTCACGTGGATATGAACTGAGGCAGAACATGACAGATTGATGTGGTCGCGAAATACCTTTTTTCACGACTTGTAGTAACAACCGCTGGATCAGAGCGCATGCTTCTGGTGTGTGCTATGTGTGTCACCCTGCTTGAAGGAGTGGTGCGTCACGGCGGTGATGTGTCGGCCATAACTGCGCGAACTTGTAAATTGAATAACAACTGTTTGTTTAACATATTAAATTTACAATGTAATGAAAAAAGTTTACATGTTTCTTTTCGCGCTTATGAGCGCAGCAACAATGGTTGCACAAAACAATGTTCAGGTTAAGGCTGGTCCCAGCAATGCCGGCGAGTTTAAGATGGACAACATCGAGAACTGGAGCGGTGAGGGCGCTAACCGTGCGGCCTTGGCTATCAAGTGGACCGGCAGCGAATATACTTGGGTGCTTGGCTACAAGTTTGACGGTACCGACAAGACCGGTGCCGACATGGTTGCAGCTATCGTAGCCAACAATCCCAACTTTCATGCTTTGGCAGCTGGCACCAGTTATGGTCTCACTGTGGGCGGTTTTGGTTATGATGCCGATGGTGATGGCTTCACCCTGCTTGACAAAAACGGTAACGAGGTGACTCCCAGTGAGAGCGGTATGTACATGATTTCAAATACAAACTTTGACGACTACACTGCTGGCGACAGCGACGACTATTGGAACAGCGGCTGGATGAGCAAGGGCTACTGGAGCTACAACCTCAGCGACGATCCCGCAACAAAGATTAGTTATGCAAGCACTGGTTGTACTGGTCGCAAGCTCACCGACGGCTGCTGGGACATGTGGCTGTTCTCACCCTTCAGCGGTGGCAGCAACACATGGGGCGACTTCAAGGCTGTTCCCGCCGAGACTCCCACTGCTGTTGATGCTGTTGACGCTGTCAAGAGCGTAGCTTCTGTAAGCTATGTTAACCTTGCTGGCCAGGTAAGCACCGAGCCTTTCAATGGCGTGAACGTTGTGGTTACTACTTACACCGACGGCAGCAAGTCTTCTGTTAAGGTTATCAAGTAATTTACTCTTCTGGTGGGGTTCTTTCATAGACCCCACCTAATTAATATTCATATATAAACAACACTTATGAAAAACTTCATGTTGATGCTGGCTGCCGGCTTAATGGCAGCAAATTCTTATGCTCAATACACCGACGGTGTGTTCATCGTTAACGAGGACTGGTTCGGTCACAACTCGAGCACAGTGAATTTCTACTCTTACAAGACAGGTGAGATGACCTATCGCGCCTTCCAAGAGGAGAATGAGGGCAGAACCCTGGGCAACACCACACAGTTTGCCGCTAAGGATGCCAATAACATCTACTTCTGCTCGAAGCAGAACTACGGTGAGACTGGTGGACGTTTTGACGTGGCTGATGCCAAGACTCTTAAACTCAAACATTCTATTGCAACTTTCAGCGCCAGTGGTGACACTCGCGCCTGCTTCCCTCTCAACGACAGCAAGGTGTATGTGGGTACAACCAAGGGTGTCTATGTCTACAACCCCACAACACAGGAGGTTTCAGGTCCCATCGAGGGCACTGGCGCGAAGGAACCAGGCCTGATGGAACTCATGGGCGACAAGCTCATCGTGTGTGCACAGGGCAAGGGTGTGTATGTGATTGACACCACTACCGATGCCCTTGAGAAGACTGTAGATGTGTCTACTAGCGCTTGCGCCCTGTTCAAGGTGAATGATGACCTGTATGTGGCTGTGAACAACTGCACATGGGGCACACCCAAACCCACCAACACCGAGCAATTCATCAAGCTCGATGCAACCACATTCGAGCCCGAGACAACAACTGCCGTTCCCATGTCATGCCAGAACTCTTCGTTTGCATGGAAGAAGACTGCTCCCGCTGTCGATGCTGAGAACGAGGTGCTCTACTATGCTCCTGCCGATGGCGGCAACTTCATCAGCAAGTATGACCTCAAGAGCGGAGAGTTCACCCAGGAATTCATCACTCTTCCCCAGGGCGAGACCATGTATGGCAACGTGTGCGACCTTGACCCCAACACCGGCAACATCGTTGTCGTGACATTCACCGGCTACGGCTCGCAGAAGTACTACATGCACATCTACGACAAGCAGGGCGAGGAGACTCAAGACGCACTGCTCCTTACCGACAACTACTGGTTCCCCGCTATGCTGGTATTTGCAGGTCCTGAGGTTCCAACAGGTGTTGAGGGTGTTGACGTAGTTAAGACCGTTACTGGTGTCAAGTATGTCAACCTTGCCGGTCAGGTAAGCGCTGATCCCTATGACGGTATCAATATTGTTGTTACCACTTATTCTGACGGTAGCCACACTTCGGTTAAGAAAAACATAAAGTAAAGATAAAATTACGTCATAAAGATTAAAGATTCTATTAGGATAAATAGTAACAATAATGGCACCCGTGCGTGACGCATAGGTGCCATTTCCTTATCTTGTGAGTTGGAATTATTTCTTCTTGGGTTCGAGTGTCACGAGGTAGGCACTGAGCAGTACCAGCACGCCGGCCACGGGCTTGTCCCAGGTGAGCATTGCCTGGCCTATTGAGAACGCTACGACCGAAGCTACAACGGGTTGCAGGTTAGTGTAAGTGCTCACGGTTGTGGCGTTGATGCGTTGCAGGGCATAAGGAATCATGAAATAGCCCAGCACGGTAGCCAGCAGCACTACAAACGCTGTTGCGCCGGCAGCCTGCCATGTGCATGCGCTGGTGTAGAGCATTTGCTGCTCGGGACCTTCCATAACCAGTGTGAGAGGTACCATAACGATGGCCGAAGACAGGAATGTCCACTTCATCTGTGTCACGCTGCTATACTTTGCCGACACCTTGCGGGTGATGAGCAGGTAGATGACCCACGTGAGCAGGCTCAACAGGGCAAACCCCAGCCCCAGCAGGTTATTGATGCCATCGGTGCTCTGGCCAGTTGCACTCATATACACCATGAGCAATGCTCCGGCAAGACCGATTATCACGCCCACGGTCTTGACGCCAGTGATGCGCTCGCCCAGAGTCATCCAAGCGCCCAGCATAACGGCGATGGGACACAATGCGCCCACAAACGAGAAATAGACGGGGTTAGCATAATAGAGGCTCCATGCGGTGAACGTCTGCGACACGGCAAAACCCATCACGCCGCCCAGGATGATCGTCCACAGATCCTTGCGCTCGACCTTCTCCTTGGGCAAGAAACATTGTATGATCCAGAAAATAATTGCTGCAAAGAAGCAACGGGTTGCGATGTAGCCCAGAGGGCCCAGCCACGCCTTGCCATCGGCACTGGCGGGGACAAGCAGGAACGAACTCATGGGCACTGCCAGACCGAATATCACATTGGCCACCAGCACCGCCGCATGACCTTGAAATTTCTCATTTTTCATAATTTGTTGTTATCAGTATGTTAAAATCAAGACCGCAAAATTATAAAAAATCTTTGAGTTACCCACCATTTTGCGAGAAAAGAAAAAGTTTTTTCGTCTTTCGTTTTTCGTCTTTCGTAAAAAAATGACTACCTTTGTAGCATTATTCAAAAAACTATCTTTTACACTCTCATGCAGCAAAAGATTATCATTCTTGACTTCGGTTCACAGACCACGCAGCTCATAGGCCGTCGTGTGCGTGAATTGAACATGTATTGCGAGATCCTTCCTTACAACAAGTTTCCAACCAATGACCCCGAGGTGATAGGCGTTATCCTGTCGGGTTCGCCGTTCTCGGTCTATGACGAGCAGGCGTTCCGTCTCGACATGTCGCCCATTCTGGGCAAGTACCCCGTGCTGGGCATCTGCTACGGTGCGCAGTACATGGCCTACACCGGCGGCGGCAACGTGGAGCCCGCAGGCAGCCGCGAGTATGGACGCCAGCAACTCACCGCCATCGACAAGTCGTGCCCGCTGTTCAATGGCTTTGACGACAACAGCCAGGTGTGGATGAGCCACGGCGACACCATCACCGCCATTCCCACGGGAGCACATGTCGTTGCAAGCACTCCGCAGGTCGAGAATGCTGCTTACTACATTCCCGATGCAGGCAACGGCAAGCCTTTGTTCGGCGTGCAGTTCCATCCCGAGGTGTTCCACAGCGTGCAGGGTACACTGCTGCTCAAGAACTTCGTGGTGGATGTGTGCGGCGGCAAGCAGGGGTGGTCGGCAGCCAACTATATCGAGACCACCGTCAAGGAGCTGCGCGAGCAGATAGGCAGCGACCGCGTGATCCTGGGCCTCTCGGGCGGAGTTGACAGTTCGGTGTGCGCTGTGCTGCTCAACCGTGCCATCGGCGACCAGCTCACTTGTATCTTCGTGGACCACGGCATGCTGCGCAAAAATGAGTTCAGCGATGTGATGAAAGACTACGAGTGCCTGGGCCTAAATGTGATAGGCGTGGACGCAAGCGATAAGTTCCTGGGCGACCTTGAGGGCGTTACCGAGCCCGAGAAGAAACGCAAGATCATAGGCCGCGACTTTGTCGAGGTGTTCAATGCCGAGGCAAAGAAGATTAAAGATGCCCGCTGGCTGGCACAGGGCACTATCTACCCCGACCGCATCGAGTCGCTCAACATCACCGGCAAGGTAATCAAGAGCCACCACAACGTGGGCGGTCTCCCCGAGGAGATGCACCTGTCGCTGTGCGAGCCTTTGAAGTGGCTCTTCAAGGACGAGGTGCGCCGCGTGGGACGCGAGCTGGGCATGCCCGAGCACCTCATCACACGCCATCCCTTCCCCGGCCCCGGTCTGGCTGTGCGCATCCTGGGTGCCATCACCCGCGAGAAAGTGCGCGTGCTGCAAGATGCCGACGACATCTACATCCGTGGCCTGCGTGACTACAAGGTGAAGTTGAGCGGTGAGGAAGCCCGCAGCGTCTTGGCTGCTGGCGTTCCTGCCAACATGGAGAACGGCGAAATAGAGGTGAGCCTCTACGACCAGATATGGCAGGCAGGCGCTATCCTGCTGAGCGAAGTGCGCAGCGTGGGCGTGATGGGCGATGAACGCACCTATGAGAATCCCGTGGCACTGCGTGCTGTCACCAGCACTGATGCCATGACCGCCGACTGGGCGCACCTTCCCTACGACTTCCTTGCACAAGTGAGCAACGACATCATCAACAAGGTGAAAGGCGTGAACCGCGTGTGCTACGACATCTCGTCAAAGCCACCTGCAACCATCGAGTGGGAGTAACGTGTTTTCCCGCAGAGTATAGAATTAGAGTTTTCTGCCTAAAAAGGGTAGAAAATAACAAAAACAGAAATAAACCGCTGTGTAAGAGAAGATGGCTGTCGCCATTGATGTCATGCGCTTGTGATTTCGCCAGTGAGCTTCGCTCCCCTCAAAATCCCTAACACATGCCATCACCCTGGCGGGCTTTTCTTCTCTTACACAGCAAAAAAACCCAAAAAAACAACATCATTAGTGATTTAGCTGCTAACACTTTTGTGTAACAAGAGGTAAAAGTACAAATACCTAACTATGACAAGAGAAAACAAACGTTGAATTTCAACTACTTGTACTTGTGATTTTGTTATATAGAAGACACAGAAATCACTGAGAAAAAATATTTTGAGTGCCATCAGAGGATACTATCCCTTTGATGGCATTTTGTTAAGGCTGGTTCTATTAATTATGAGGAAAGGTAAATTATAATTTCGGTCGCTTTTGAGTTTGTTTTGGCATCTTTTTGACATCAGGTTGGTCACCCCCCACTTCTATAGCGATTTTATTTGGATAACAAGGCATTTTTCCAAGGAAAATTTGTAACTTTGCAGCGCAGATAAAAATCTGCGACATACATAAGAAAGCGCATTTTCGCTTTATTCCGTTGCGTGAACTTGGACACTTCACAAAAAGAATATAGGAATAAGCAGGAAGAGTGCTCTTCTTGGTTTGTATTCGTACCTATACACGAAATACATCCAAGTGGGGTATCACTTCCTTATCCATATATTCAGGGAGTCCAAGCCCTACGCAACAGGATAAGGTAAGATGAGGCTCCACTTTTTTATATATGCCATAAACCTTTCTATAACCTGCATCGTAGAGCCGTAGATGCAATAAAAATTTGATTATGTCAAAGGTGTGTAAAGAATGTGGTCATCAGATGGATGACAATGTGCAGATTTGCCCTAATTGTGGTTGTCCTGTCGAGAATGCAAGAGCCTCAGCATTTATGGACAAAGATGTGTTAAACCAAGGAAAGAGCACAGAAGCAGAATCGATAATCTCGGGGGTGGCAGCATCTATTCTAAAATGGGGTAACATATTATCTGTTATTGTCCCAATTTGTACTATTTTTAAGTCCATAGCAGCATTAGCTATGGTAAGAGAAGGCGGGGAAGTAGCAATTATTATTATTGGATATATTATTGAGGCTGTTATTTACTATTTCTTAATACGACTAATAGCCAAACTCATTTGGGGAGTTATTATGCTCTTTGTGAATATGTCAACAACACTTAAACGAATAGAAATAAAACTGGAAGAACAAAATGGCACTCATTAATTGTTATAATTGCGGAAAGCCTGTCAGCGACAAGGCTGTTAAATGTCCTCATTGTGGAGAGTTTGTGCATTCAGAGAACCTATCTGTCAAGCCCTTCGGTTTTCATGCAGCTTGGATTGTCGGCCTTATGGGGGTCGCAGCCTTATGGGGTTTGTATTGTTTGGATGTCCTAAATTTGCATATTCTCAATGACGATTATGCTACATACTACAATTCAAAATCTTTTTATAACTATACAATGACAGCATTTTTGATTGCCATTGTTATTGCCGCTCTGCTTGTTACAATTAATTTGTGGAGAAAATCTCTTAAGGTGTGTCTTTGCTTGACCTTGGTTGGTATTGTTGCTCTGATTGCGGCAGGAGCTTATGATCGTTTTAATCCATCGGACTCAAATGGTTATGGCCAGGAGAAATTGGCATCCTATTATATGGACAAGGGCGACTTTCAGAATGCCTTTAAATGGTACGAAAAAGCGGCAATATGTTGTAATGTCGATGCATGCAATAGTTTAGGTGAAATGTATGCAAAAGGTAAAGGTGTAGAAAAGAGTAACGAGAAAGCAATATCCTGGTTTCAACAAACGTTATCATTTGCAGAAAGGGATGATTTGACTTATTATAAAATCATTGCTCACAAGAATTTAGGACATGTTTATTGGGAACAAAAAAATGCACTAGAAGCCGTTATCCAATTTGATACAGCGTTACAACTAGCTGAATCGGATAAACTCTACAGTTCCGAAGCCGAGGAGCTTAGAGAAATCATGCAAAAGTGTAAAATCGAATTGAAAAGTATCTTAACCGAAATGCAAAGCAAGGATGACGCTTCCATAAACACCCAGACATTGGATCTGTCGGCATTCATGCTTCATGGCAAAGTGAAGAGTGTTGAAGAGTATGATGGGGGGCAAGTTTATAGTACTTATTATTTCTCTGAACAGGGAAAAATCACTAAGGCAAAAATATCGGAGGGCAGCTATAAATGCAAAATCAACCGGCAGGCAAATAAACTCATTTTAAGTTTTGAAAATCCTGATGATGAATTTGGAGGTTGGGCTTATGTCTACACTGTTGACAATTCGGGCAGACTAACCAGTAGCAAATATGGTAGCGAAGACTTTGGAGACGAGACAACTTATTCCAATTTCGACTCCAATGGTTGGCCCACTCGCTCAAAGACGATTGCCGAACTGGGTGGAGCTGTGACTATTAGTTCTATAAGCTATCCCAAAATCGATGAACATGGCAATTGGACACAGCAATCGTTAAAAGATGATGGGGGAAATGTGGTTACAGTATACCGAACTATAAAATATTATGAGTAACCCTCTGCGATCGTAGCACATGGCACGGGAGTTCACATGCTGCCTGTGACTAGGAAAACTAAGGGCCTCTACGCCGGGGATGGTGCAGAGGCCCTTGATGTTGGGATTTTACTCAATTTTTATTTGTTGTTGAGGATGTGCTTGATCACAATGTTGAGGTCATCGACGTCGGTGTTCTTATCGCTGTTAAGGTCGTCATATGCCACTACTGTCACATCGCTGGTCACGCTCTTGCCGTTGGCTGTCGCAGTGATTGTCGCGGTGCCGGCGCCAACAGCTGTGATGAAGCCGCGCTCGTTGACAATGGCCACGCTCTCGTCACTTGATGTGAATGTGAAAGTGGGCTGGGTTCCATAAGACGACTTGGGAACAATCTGCATCATCGATCCCTTGACAATCTTGAACTTGGGGATGTCAATCGATAATTGCTCCTCGGCAAGGGCGATGCGGAATGTTGAGTTGGGAACGTTAACCGTAACTCCGTCACTATTGACATACTGCACATTGCTCATATTGCCTGTACCCTGGAAGAAGTTTGCGGTAGTTGTGATACCGATGGCGAATATTGGCCTTGAACCGTCGTAAGCAGGAATGGTGCGTCCTGATGATGTGGGCATGATGGTTACCTTGACAGTGCGGGCCCTAGAGTCAACAGCCGAAACCAATGCTCTCAGCGATGAGAACATGGGGCTGATGGAATAGTCGTAAGTACCATTGTCTTTCTTGACGAAGTCCAGTCCGCGTGGCAGTGTCATTTCGAATGTCATCGCCTTGGTGGGCTCGGTGCTGGCGAAATAAACCATCGCATTGTTGGTTTGGCCCGGGGTGATTGTAATGTTGTTGGTCTTGACATTGAGCACGACGTCATATTCGCGGGTAACGGTACAAGTGACGTCGGGCAGGTAATAAGCAAGACCCTGACCATTGCTTCCGTTACCGGTGAACAGGCTGTTCTTGATCTTGATGATGCCAGAACCTGTGAATGAATCGTCGGCAACCACCTGGATGGTCAGCAGGTCGCCCTCGGCAGCAGGTGCTTCCCAGGTGTTGTTTCTCACGAAGAGGATGCGTGCGTCACCGTTGGGCTGGAAACCGCTGGTTTTGATGCCAGCGCCGCTGTAGTTGTCATCAACCGTGAATGCGGGATCACCTTGGGCATTGGCTTTTATAGAGAGTCCCTCGGGCATCTCGATGTCGAGCTGTGCACCGGTGATGGCCATGTTGTGCTTGCACTTCACTGCCACGGTTTTTGTTTCACCGGGGTTGATGGTGAAGTTGTTGATATACATCTTGGGCATCTCCTCCTGAGTGATTGCAGTGAGCTGTGCCTCGGGTCTCATTGACGGGTGGGTTTGTCCCGAGAGCACCTGTCCCACAACGCGCAGCGTGTCCTGCTTGCCGGCACGGGCATTGTCATCGGCAGCGATGCGTATTGTCATCACCTCATGCTTGGTAGTTGCAGGCCAGTAAACGTAGGTCCCACTGATGGGAGCAGTAACGACAAAGCGGCCACCGTTCAAATAGCTGCTGCCGCTGTAACCGTTGTTATATGTGCTGTTCATCTTAAAGTAGGGATAGCCATCGGTGCCGGCAACCAGTCGGTAGCCGTCAGGGATTTCGAGATCAAACTGGAAAGCGCCCATGGGTTCGTTGTGGCTAATCATCACGGGCACGTCCTTCACCTCGCCAGGCAGGATATCGAAGTTCTCGATGAAAACTCTTGAACTTCCCTTGTCGGCGGCGGCGAGTACGCTCCTGTCGGCCACGCTGATGGTCTGTGCGGGGAATCCGGTAAACTGCATGTTGGTCATGCGGAGGGTAGATGTCTCATAGGTATCGCTAATCTCGACGTCAACCTGCATGAACAGTCCCGAATGGGCTGCAAAGGTTCTCACACCCGTAGGTGTTGTGCCTGAAAAGTTTACAACTAATCGGCGTTTGTAATTAGAGAGTGAATAGTTTGTCTCGCTGCCATAGAATGAGTCAAGGGTATATGAAAGCACACCGTTGTTGTTTGTCGCAAACGTCATTCCCGCAGGCAGGTCGATAGTGAACTGCAGGGCCTGTATGGTAACGTCGTGCGATACATAGATGTTCAGGGTTTTTCTCGTAAAGGGGATAGCATCGAAATTGTTAATCCAAATGGAATTGGTGGCGTTGAGCGAGACACTTGACGGAGCCTCGGCGGGGATGGTGCGCATCTCGGGCTTGAAATTGTCGTAAATCGAAATCTCGCGGCTTTGTTTCACGACCTGCTGCTGACGGGCAGCGGGTTGGTCAATCTTGATATAATTGAATATTGATAATTCCTCGGCATGTGCCATCATGCTCACTGCTACAATGAGCAGAAGCGAGAGGATGTTTCTCATTTTATTCATTGGAGTAAATTTAATTCGTTGTTTTAATGAAAAAAACATGCTATGCTGGCATGTTAATTAAGAATTTTAGAGATAACCTTGTTGATGTCATCTACATCGACCAAATTATCGCAGTTAACGTCACCTTGGGCGTAAACATACAGGGTGTAAGACAAATCGCCCGAGAAGGTGATGGTTGTCTGTCCTGGTGCAAGGGCAGTGATGCGGCCGTTGGCATCAATGCTAGCCACGTTTGTGTTGCTCGACTCCCATGTGCCCGCTGTGGGGTCCAGGAGAGTGGTGGGAAGAAGCTGGGCCATTGTGCCAACTATCGCCTTGACCGAAGAAACAGGGAATCCTTGGGCAGCCTTAATGGTAGGAGCCTTAACAGGTTGAGTTGCCTCATCGGCAGTAGTCTGTCCTACGGCCATGAAACATGCAGTGAGCATGCAGGCAATTGTAAGAAGTTTTCTCATAGTTAAATGGTTATTTTGTTTGTAAGTAAATATTTCAACTTGCAAAGTTAGTAAAAAACATACACAAAAGCAAATACACCCCCAAAAACACATCATCAAAAAGCTACTTCCCTTCCCGACTTCTTCCACTGCCGGTCTGCGACCAGCGGTTAACCAAAGTTACAACCTCCCTGAGGTCTAAAAAATCCACAATATATATATCAACTTTAGCATTTGATAATAAATATTGCTAATTTATTGTCCGGCAGGACAATACCTGAATAACCCCCACCGCCGAACCGAGCGAAGCGAGCTCGGCAAAGTGAGCAGCGGTAAGTCGGCGAAGCCGGTGCCGCGGATAGCGAACCTTTGC
>JAGHSP010000232.1 GCA_018065815.1 Candidatus Sodaliphilus limicaballi
GCATTGATGTTACCATCTGTTTCCCAGGGCGTTGCCCTGGGCTAGTAGCAACATTGCGCTTGCAGCGCGCCGCTATTTGAGACTTTTGACACACCCTCCTAGTAGCAACATTGCGCTTACAGCGCGCCGCCATTTCGTGCATTTTGACACGCCCTCATCAACATTATTTCATATTTTGACACACCCTCTTCTTGATGGGTGGCTCGCGGGAGAACCCGCGAGAACTGGACCGCTACCTGGGAAACGAGGGGACCGCTACCTGAGAAACGAGGGAACCGCTACCTGGGAAACGAGAGGACCTTTTAACGAATCACTTTGACGTTGACTAGCTGGGTGATCTCGTTGATGGTCTGCTTGGTACCTTGGACGGTGACTGTGTCGCCTATTTTGATGCCTAGGCTCTCGAAGTTGTCGGGGTTGCCGTTGCTGTCGAGGGTTCCGAAGATGTTGATTTGCCCGGTCTTGTCTTGCAGGTACCAGTTGCCATGGGTGGCATTGGTGATGTAGGTGCAAGTGCCTGTCACTTTGTAGGTTTTGCCATCTGCGCCAGCCATCACCTGTGCACAGGTAGATGCGGGGATGTATTTGCCCAGTATGATGTTAATGACCAGGTTAGCGTCGGTCACATCGGTGGCACCGTCGCCAGTCACATCGGTGCGTCCCTCGGCGGGTTTGCCCAAGACGGCATTGATGATGATATTGGCATCGTTGATGTCAACGGCACCGTCGCCATTGACGTCACCCTCAACCACGTCCTCGTGAATGTCGTAGATGCCTTCTATGCCAGGCACCTCAAACGAGTATCGCTGGCCAGTGGCGGGAGTAGCAGTAAGGAAGTAGAGGTAAACAAACCCCAGCGGATAGTTGCTCAAGTCGGCAGCGTCGCACCAAGCGCTTGTGGGCAGCTTGATGATGCACTCGCCGGCAATGGTATCGGCCTCGGTGATGTCGGTAATCACCTGATTGCCTCCCAGCACGTTAGTAGAAAGAGTGACACGCTTCACTTCGAGCCCGTTGGGACGATAGCGCACCTGGATGGTGTCGGGCAATCCCCAGATGTCAAATTTCTTGGCAAGCTTGATGTAGGCACTGCGTGTTGACGATCCTGTAAACTCCACTTTGAGTCCATTGTCGAGTGCAGAGACCACACGATCCTTGCCACCGCTCTGTGTCACAGTCCATGTGGCAGGATCGATGGGAGCCGAGTCGAGGCAAGCAACGGGAAACTTGGGGTTCTGCACGTTGACCACGATAGTGTCGCTGAAAGTGGCCCCCTTGCCATAGACAAGTGTGCGTCCATCGGCCACTGCGCTGATGATACCCTTCTCATCGACGGTGCACACGCCTTCGTCGGCCGATGTCCACTCAAAGATGGCGGGGTTGACGAGGTCGGTCGATTCGCCGCTGATGCTTATCACCTCGATAGCATAGGGGTGGTTCTTGTCGATGACCACGCTGTCGCAACGCAGAGCCTGTTCAGAAAAATTTATGGTAACCTGCTGCTTGGCAGTGAGCCCTCCCAAAGTGGCATAGATGTATCCCACAGCGGGAGTCATCGAGGCAGTGAAGCAGCCGTTGGAGTCAAAGGAGCCCACCTGCGGGTCGCAAGAGAATGTGCAACCCTCCACGTTGCGGTTCTTGAGCACACCATACTGGTTGTAGCCCCACACTTCGGGGTAGATTTGCGAAGCGTTAGAGAGGTTAAAGCTGCGAGGAGCAAAGCAGAGCATACCCAGCTCGTCGTCTTGCGGCGCGCTGCTGATGAGCAGGCAACCATTGCCCACGGCGCGTATGGGTCCGTCGCTGGGGGTATTGATCACCTCGTCGTTGACCACCATGCAGGTAGAACCGCCGCCGTCGAGGTTGACAGCGTTGGCGCATCCCAGTTCGGTGAAGATGTCGTAGGCCTCGTTCATTGTGATGCCCGCCGACTTGAGGCTTCGTCCATCAACCACGACGACAAACATGCGAGTGCTGTCGGCAGTGAAGCCGATGCATGTGCGAGGGTGTTTATCCTCCCACAGATCCTCACGCTTGCCATTGCGCATGATGATGGTATTGCTTCCGCCCACCATCTCCTTGAAGTCGATGCTAGCCCCGGCTTGAGCCCGCAGGCTCACTTTGAGGCTGATAGAGAGCTCGTCGCCCGGCTTCATGGCATCGGCCCGCGCCACGTCGCTGCCCTGCATCCACATGTAGGCCTTGCCTTCGGGAATGGGTATAGCGCCGGCAGGATCGATAACCTTCTCCACCACGCAAGCCTCGGTGCTATTGGGACGCCACTTGAAACTGCCATCTTTGGGAGCGATGAGCACCAATTTGCCGCTTGCGCAGGCATAGGTGTTCTTGCCGTAGGCGTTAGTGAACAGGAACGTCTGGTTGCCGCCAGTGCTTTCATACTCGAGACGCAGCATGTTCACCGTGTGCACGCGGAATGTTGCGCCATTGTGACGCGCCTCGGCCCGGAAATCCACTCGGTCGATGTAAGGATGCTTGTTCTCGTCGAGAACGAAACAAGCAGTGCCCACGGGGTTGACCACCACCTCGCTGCGACGCAACTGCCCGCTGCGCGGCATACCCACCTCGGCAGGCGGGTTGGTCATGTAGAAGTCGCCGTTGCAAGCGCCCACCACCTCGTGCCCGGGACGATTGTTGCGGGCAACCATGCTGGTGGGAGTCTCGCAACCCACTGCGCTCTCGCCACCCAGACAGGTCTCAAACTGGATGTAGGGATTGGTGAGGTCCACCTCCATCACGCTCACTTTGAGAGGAATGGCAGGCAAGTCATACTTGCTCACGATGACACCAGGCCCTGCCTGATGGGGATAGATGAGGGTATCTACCTTCTGTGCCTTGCCGTTAATGGTCCACTCGGTGAGCGCATGTGCCGGCATGGCGGCAATCGCCGCCAGCACAGCAAGTGCAAATGATTGAATGTAGCGTTTCATTGCAAAGTTAGTATTTTATAGAAAATCTAGACTGTCTAGAAATTCTATCATTTTTATTTGTTCTTGCCCAGGATGGCGTTGACGACGAAATTGACGTCGCTGATGTCGATGGTGCCGTCGCCTGTGACATCGGCATTGCCCTTGTAGGGCTTGCCCAGGACAGCGTTGATGAGGATGTTGGCATCATTGATGTCAACCACACCGTCACCGTTCACGTCGCCCTTGACACCCACGGGAGTGAGGGGTATAGCGTTGTAGATGGTCTCAAGGCCCATGAAGTTCATCACATACTTCTGTCCCGTAGCCGATGCCCCCATACCTACCTGTATGCTTGAAAGCAGCACGGGGAAATTGCCCATGTCGTCGGTGTCCATCCAAGAGTTCATGGGCACGTCGAAGGTGTTCTCAACATTGGGGTTAACCACCTCGGGCGCAACGGTCTGGTAGTTGATACCGCCACCGTTGGTGCGCAGTCCGAAGACGAGACTCTTGACAGGAGCTTCGCCGGGGTTGAGGCGAACACGCAGAGTGTCGGGCAACGACCACAGGTAGATGTCCTTGGACATGGTGAGCTTGGGAGCGCGGCTTGACGACCCAGTGTATTCATAGGTAAAGCCGTCGCCCACAGCAGTCTTCACGGCATCCTTGCCGCCCGCCTGGGAGAATTTCCAAGTGTTGATGTCCAAATCGGGGTCGATGGGCATAGCATGTGCAGTGGGTTTCTGTACCACAACCTTGATGGTGTCGCTGCGTCCGTTGAGAGTTCCCACAACAAGAGCCTCACCGTCGGCAACGCCTTTGAGGACACCAGTGTGAGCGCCCACAGCAATAACCGCGGGGTCGCTTGAAGTCCATTCAAGTGCCGAGGGGTCGATGGGCATAACGGTTTCCATCACAGTGCTTTCCACGTCGATGGGATACTCGCGGAAGCCATCGGTGACGATTGAGTCATACTTAATCTTCACGTCGTCAACACTAGCTCCTACAAAGATTTCCTCGCTCAAAGTGACCTCGCCATAATGAGCGGTGAGCAAACCCTTGCCCTCGCCGGTGCCAAAGAAAGTGGTGTCGCTCTTGATGACGCCCACGCTCTCATCGCATGTGAGGGTCACGCCCTGAACGTCCTGGTCGATGAGCATGCCATACTGGTTGTAGCCGTAGAACTTGGGTGTGTAGAGTCCATACTTGGGGGTGTTGAGCTTGTAATCAACAAAGCGTATTGAAGCGATGATGCTGTCGTCGGGGGCGCTGCTCACGCAGTAGAATCCGTTGCCGTCGGCACGTTCGCTACCATCGCTGGGCTTGTTGCGAATGCCCAGAGTGCTGGTATAGAGCACTGCCGATCCGCCGCCATCGACGTTCATAGCGTCGGTAACACCAGCATAGCGCATGATGTCGGCAAGAACCATGGTGCGTACGCCAGCCGAGAGCGGACTGCGGCCATCGACCACGAAGAAATAGGCCTTGTCGCCACCATGGCTGTACCCCACGGCAGCACGCGGCTGCTGCGAGTTGGCGTCGCCACGGTCGGCCTCGCTGTTGAGCACCACGCCGTCGGCAAGAATCTTGGGGTTACCCGAGATAATCTGATAAGGGTTGACGCTCTTGCCGTCGTAGGTCCATGTGAGGTTAACGGTCACCTCGTCGCCCACCTTGAGGTTAGCCACGAGCGAAGCCGCAGTGCCATGGCCGAAGAGCACATACTCGCCATCGGGGATGGTAGCATCGGCAGTTTCCTCGGGCGCACCGGTAACGACCAACTTGAAATCACCGGTAGTGGTGAACTGGTAACCCTCGGCCACACGGGCAGTGACACAAGTGCCGGTCACGCTCTGACTGGTGCTGCCGTAGTAGCGGTCGTTGAAGATGGTGATATTGTTCTTGGTGTAAGGAGCGTTGAGGCTGCCCACCTTTGCAGTATTGCCAGCGGCATCCTTTACCGTGCCGGCAAAGTTGAAGGGGTTGCAATAGAGATTTCCGTCGTAATCGACCACAAAGTTCTTGTAGTTAGTGGCATTGTTGCGCGCACGGAAAATAGTGCCGTCAACGACGGTAGAACCCACTGGCGATCCGATGATAGAGACACCGCGAGCGGTGGTGCCGCTGGTAGAGAAGAAGTCGGCATTGACACCGATGAAGTAGCGCTGTCCCGGAGCGGACTTACGCTCGGCCATTCCCGAGATGCGCTCGTTGCCTGCGAGCATGTCCTTGGCACACACGCCACGCAACGACAGGTACTGGTTGGTCATGTCCATCTCGGTGTAGAACACACGCAGCTGGCTGGTTCCGGCATGGAACCACAACGATGTCTGCATGGTGCCAGGGCCTACCTGGTTGTGAAACAGGGTGTCCACGGTGTAGGTGGTGCCCATGAGGTCCCAAGTGGCCGATGCCGATGCTGTGACAGCAGCAAGGGCCAGTGTAATAGAGGTTAATATCTTTTTCATAAAGGAATTTGTTTATTACTATATAAAAGCGTGCCTGAATGTATGATTCAGGCACGCTTAATTTATGGTTTATTCTTATTTACCAAGAATCTTGTTGATGACTATGTTAGAGTCTTTCACATCTACCGAGCCATTGCCATCGACATCGGCACGTCCGTTGTACTTGTCGGCGGAGTCTTTGCCCAGGATGATGTTGATGAGGATGTTAGCATCGTTGATGTCAACTGCGCCGTCGCCGTTCACGTCGCCGGGAACTGTGGGATCGGGATCGTCGCCACCCACGTTCTTGCCAATCTTGTAAACACCGATACCGTTGTAGCACTTGTAGGTGAGGAGAGTGATTTCCTCGTTGCCCTGTGCGTCAACACCCTTCTGTGCATTGAGGCAGTGGATGCGAGTACCCGAGTCAGAAACCTTGCCAAGAGAGTCGGCGGGGATAGTCCAGTAGTGAGTCATGCCTTCGAGCATCATGTCGGGGCCGAGCTCGCAGATGTTGGCCTGGCAGCCGTGTCCGTCGCCGCTGTACTGGGCCATAGAGTAAGCGATGAAGTTGCGTCCTTCGAGAGAGAACTCTGTAACGCCATTGGTACCAGCCTCGGGAACGAGTTCGGGATTGTCAACAGCAACGGGTTCAAAAGTAGTGATCATCTCGCCTGTGAAATCATAGAGAGCGGGAGCTGTCTGGAAACCATCGAGCCAGAAGAGTTCACCAGCGTACATGGTTTCCTCATCCTCGCCAAGGCAAATCTTAACGTAAGGAGCATAACCCCACAGTGTTACAGTCTCGGGATAGAAAGCAGTGAAGTCGATGTAAGTGTCGCCCTCGAAACCGCCTTCGAAGTCGTCGCCTTGTTCAGCCTGCCAGCGGTAAACGGTAGCAACCTGTGAACCCATACCCATGATGGTACACATAGCCTCTTCACGAGTGATGTCACCCACGAGGTCGATGTAGTCGATACGTGCGAGAGCGTCGCCCTTCTCGAGTTCGGTGATGAGTGTGAGCTCACCAGTCTCAACATCGAGCTGATAGAGTTTCTGAACAGTGTTAACCTCAGAAGAATAAGGAGCGATCCACATGTGTCCGAAGTGGTCGGTACCGATGTTGTTAGCACTCAGTGAAGCAGCCTCTTTTGTTCCGTAGGGCTTGCCGTCGAGAGTGAGGGGGAGGTCGGCGAGACGCTTGCCAGTGAGAGCGTCAAAGCGGTAAACAACGCATTGAAGGATAGAGTCGTTTTCCTCAGTGACAGCGAGTTGTGCACCTGAACGAGAAACGTAAACCACGTTGTCCTTCATTGTTGCCATACGAGCATAAGTACCTTGTGAGAGAGGAGAAGCGTTGAACTCTGCGGGAGTGTGCACGCGGTCCATGATCCACAAGTTTTTAATTTTGATGCCATTGACGGGCTCGTAAACCCTTACCATCGGTAGTAGCCCAAGCCGATGCCATGGCTGTTACAGCCATTGTGGCGAGAAGTAAAAATTTCTTCATGTTACTAAATGTTTTTGTTTATGTTAATATTAATTTGTTTTCAAGGGGTAAAGGTACGATTTTTTTTAGAAACTTGCAAGAGATTGAGGAAAAGAATTAGTAACAATAGTTGCAATAGTTGCAATAGTTGCAATAGAGGTGATAGAGGCGATAGGGGCGATAGGGGCGATAGTAATAGCAAGAACGCTACGCTTCTGGAAGCGTAGCGTTCTTGATTACTTACTTGCCGAGGATTTTGTTGATGACTATGTTAGAGTCTTTCACATCAACAGAGCCGTTGCCATCGACATCGGCACGTCCGTTGTACTTGTCGGCAGTGTCCTTGCCCAGGATGACGTTGATGAGGATGTTAGCATCGTTGATGTCAACTGCGCCGTCGCCGTTCACGTCGCCGGGAACTGTGGGATCGGGAGTGTCGCCACCCACGTTCTTGCCAATCTTATAGACAGCCATACCGTTGAAAGCCTTGAAGGATAACAGAGTCACAACCTCGTTGCCCTGCTCGTCGAGAGATTTCTCATAGCTCAAGCAATGAATGCGGAGACCAGAGTCAGAGACCTTGCCCATCGAGTCGGCGGGGCATTGCCAGCGCATGTCGAGACCACCGAGCGACAGTTCCTCGTCGGTAAACTCACAGATATAAGCTTGGCATCCATTGCCGTCCTTGTCATACTGTCCCTTGGGATAAGCCAAGAAATGACGACCGTCAACGGTGAATTCAAGCACACCATTAGCATTCTTGTCGTGCTGCTTTACGCTATCGTCGGCACCCTCGAAGGTGTCGATGAGCGAACCGTCCTTGGTGTAGAGCACGGGGTCGCGGCCGAAGCAGTCGATGTAGAACAGCTCGGCATCGTACATAGTCTCTTCGTCCTCGCCCAGAACGATCTTCACTACGGGAGCGAGAGAGAAGCCAGTGCAAGTCTCGGGATAGAACTCGGTGAAGTCAATGTAGGTGTCGCCTTCGAAGCCGCCTTCCCAGCCGTCAACGTCGAGTTCGCCCTGCTCCTGTGTCCAGCAGTAAACAGTAGCGTAACCGGGGTCGGCACCCGAACCCGCAACGGTCATGATGGTACACTTGGCCTCCTGCAATGTGATGTCGCCCACGAGGTCAAGGTAGTCGGTGCGCTGTGAAGCGTCGCCCTTGTCGAGGTTACCCATGTGAGTGAGTTCGCCAGACTCTGTGTCAACCAAATAGATGGGAATAAAAGTGAGCGTGGGGCTGGTCATGGGGGCTACCCAAATGTGACCGAAGTTATCCTTGCCAATGCTGGCCACACCCAGGAAGGCGCTGTAAGGCTTGCCGTTAAGAGTCAAGGGGAGATCCTCGAGCATTGAGCCGTCCTTAACAGCAAAACGGTGAATGACAGATTGAGCCACCGTGTCGGTGCCTACAATAACAGATTTCTCCTCGCTGCGAGCTACATAAATCACGTCACCATTCAGCACCGCGGTGCGAGCACGCTGGTTACAGATGGGATTGTCCACATAGGCTTTGCCCACATGAACACGGTCAAAAATCCACTGGTTGGCAATCTTGATGCCATCATACTCGGCATAGGTTTGACCATCGGTCACAGCCCATGATTGTGCCACTGCCATGATAGCAACAGCGGCTGTAAGTAAGAATTTCTTCATAGTTAGTTTTTATTTAAATGGTTAATATCCTATTATTTGCCTAGAATAATGTTAATCACCATGTTGGCATCGGCCACGTCGATGCTGCCGTTGCCGTCCACGTCGAGGTTGCCCACGGCAGGCTTGCCCAGGATGGCGTTGATGAGGATGTTGGCGTCATTGATGTCAACCACCCCGTCGCTGTTCACGTCGCCAGGCATTGCCTCGGTGTAAACAAACGAGTGCACCGGGGAGTAGTCGGTGTACTGCGCCGTTGCGCCAGTAGCCACGGTGTTGTAGGCATAACGTGCACGCACGTAGTAGGTCTTGCCAGGGGTGAGTTTGCCCACACCGTTGATGTCGCCCAGTCGTGGTGAGTCAAACACACCGGGATCGAGCTTGCCTTTGTAAGACGAGCGAGCGGGGAACGAAGTGCTGCTTGCAATGTCCACTTGCAGGCTTGTGGCGCCTTCCTCTGGCTTGAAGCTGATTATCGATGAAGGGAAACGCATCTCGCCGTCGGCATTCATGTTGAGGTACTGCGGCGCAGCGGGGATAACCTCCACAGTGCGGAACGACGACACATCGCTAGTGGCAGTGACACCGCCCATAGTGGCAGTGACGCGCACAAAGTAGGTGGTGGCACCTCCCAGCATGTAGCGCGGTATGGTGATGCGGGGCTCCTTGCTATCGACAGCCATGTGGGTTGTCGCCATCGATGAGAGTGTGGAGATGTCGAAGTGATAGAGAGCGTCGCCATTGACGTCAGAGCAGGAGATGGTGGGCGTTAATTCCACATCCACTGCCCCCGTCGCGGGAACGGTGACTTTGAGGCGCTCCACGGTGAACGACTGCACAGGGCTAGAACTGTCGGTCATGTTGAGACCGCGGGCAATCACACGCCAGTAGTATTTGCCCGGAGCGATGCCAGAGAGCGTGCTGAGCTGCACGCGGGTGGAATCGAGCTGCACATTGGCAACAATCTGATTCATAGCTTCGTCGCTAGCCAGCTGCAAAGTGTAGGTGCACGCAGGGTTGTCGCATTGCCAACTCATCATGGCGAGTTCGGGAATTGTAGCGTCCTGCGCGGGGAACACAAGCTGCGGAGCCGGAGCGGGCGTCACCTGAGCGCCAGCCACGACGGGAGCATACTCATTCTCCCAGCGGTCGAGTATAGTGACAGCATAGCGGTGTCCCTCGCGTTTCATGGGAGGTATAACCTGCACGTTGCCATAACTCATGTCGATCATGTACCCGGGCTGACACTGGAACTGCGAGTCGGGCACGCTATCGGGGATAGCATAAGCCACGTAGCGCACGTTGTCCACAGCGTCCCAGCGAAGCGAGTCGCCATCGACACGCAGGTTGTTCACCGTGCCGTAGTGGACGGGAGGCTGCACCCAAGTGACCGCGGGATTGAGCGAGCGGTATTTATACACATTTTGCAGCAAGTAGTGGCGCAGGGCTTGTCCCTTGCCGTCAATCTTGCCGCTGAGCATGCGCCAGGTCATATACTTGAAATAAACGGTGCCATAGACGCCGTTAGTCATCGAGTTGCGCAAGATGAGCACCTGGTTGAGATACTCGTCCAGTCCCCAACCGTCTTTCACGCCCTCAACAGCATAGCTGCTGATGTAAACGTGGCGGTTGAATTTCTTGCCAATCTTTCCCCACCAACCAGTGACTTCATCGTAGTTCCCGGCGGTGTTCCAATAGACCTGGGGAGCGAGGAAATCGACCGTGCCACGGCTTATCCATGCCATGGGGTCACTGTAAATCTGGTTATATTGCCAGTCGGTGCCCGGACTGGGCTCTACCCCATATTTCTGTGCTACCGACGCAGCCGAACATGCGACCCCAGCGGGCCCGATGCCAAAGCGCACCCAGGGTTTAGTTGCCTTGACCATGTTGTTGACGTCGGCCACCATCTGGTTCACGTTCTCGCGTCGCCAGTCGCCCTGCGAGAGCGTTCCCCCACCCTGCCGGTAGGCATTGTAGAGGTCGGCATCAAGAGCCATGGGCGCTCCGTCCTGGTTATAGAAATAGTCGTCAAACACAAGTCCGTCCACGTCGTACTTGGTGATGATGTCCTTGCACACGTCCACGATGCGCTGCCTCACCTCGGGCAATCCGGGATTGAGCACGGTCTCGTAGTCGTCCTGCATGAGCCACTCGGGATGAGTGTGGACATAGTCCAGTTCGCTCTGCCCCCACTGGTGCCCCTTGGGCGAATAGCGGTAGGGGTTAACCCAAGCATATACCTCAATGCCACGCTTGTGAGCTTCATTAACAAGAAGTTCGAAAGGGTCAAAATAGGGAGCCTTGCCACGAGTGCCCGAGACATAGCTAGACCAGGGCTCGTAGGCCGAGTTATACATAGCGTCGCACATGGCACGCACATGGTAGTAAATGGCGTTCATGTGGTTCACGTGCAGCGTGTCGAGCATTTTCTCGCAAGCTGCCCGCATGGTGTTGGCATTTTTATCGGTGATAGCGCCCGAGGGCCAGTCACTCACGTAGCTCGATGCCCACACAGCACGTTGCTCGCGCTTGACGGGCGTGAACACCTGTGCCACGACAGCCATTGCAATTACTACAGAAAAAATTAAAGTAAATATTCTCCTCATAGGCTATGGAGTTTCTAGAAAGAGGCTGTCGCAAAATGCGTTTTTGCGGGATAACAATTCTTTTGCCCTTGCAGGGCGCGTTGGTGTTACTGCCTGTTACCCAAGGCGTTGCCTTGGGCTAGTAGCAACATTGCGCTTGCAGCGCGCTGTCATTTCTTGCATTTTGCAACACCCTCTTTGAAATATTAAAAAAGCAGGGGCGCGCCGTAAGGTAGCAACGCCCCTGCTTTATTTTGATTAGGAATTAGAACAAGTTAGTCTTGCGGGGGTTGATACAAACGCCCAAAATCTTGTCCTTATTGCCGTTGTAGTTATATACCTTGCCGGTTGCAGGATCGAAGTAAGAAAGACCTGTTGTGTAAGTCTTCTCGCTTGTAGCAGCACGGAAGCCGAAGAATACATAACCTGTTTGAGCATCAACTGCGAATTGAGTGGTGTAAACACCCTCGGCATCGGTTGAGTTGATGGGATCGGCATCCATCGAGATGTGCTTGATGAACTTGTCGTAGTCCAAGCCCTCGTTGTCGCCGGGAATGGGATACTGGCAGAATCCCACGCCGGGAGTAGTACCCTTACACATCCACACATACATGAATCCGCGGTCCTCGTCGAGAGTGAAAGCACGGGGCTGTGTAGTGGGAAGCACGATGGGGTGAGGAATGGGGATACCAGGGCCAGTCTTGCCGATGTCGTTAGCAGTGAAGCGGTAAACGCCGTTACCAGAGTAGTTCTTGGGCCACCAGAACATGCCTTTCTTGTCGATGTAAAGGCCAGTGTGGATAGCACCGTAAGCGATACCCTGACCGTAGTAAGACAACTGGTTGTTCACTACGAAGTAGTCCTTGGTGCTGCTGAAATTGGTGCTCTCGACCTCGCTGCGAGTTGACAGCGGTATGCTGCGGATACCGGTGTTACGGTCGGTATAGTAGAGGTTGTCACCATAAGCAAATCCCTGGAACGAGTCGTTGAATGCCTGCTGGCCAACGTTGGTAATCATGATGTTAACGCTCGAAGCATCGGCGTTCATCACGGTGATCTTACCGTCACCCAGAGTGCTGTTCTCGTCGTTCACATAGTAGTACTGCTTACCGCAGTCGAGGATATAGACATTGTCTTGCTCCACAACAGAGCCGTCCTCGGTCTTCGACTTCTCGACAGCAAACACGAGGTTGGTGGGCATGTTACCAGAGTTGACCCCCATGTCGAAGGGCTTGTTCTGGGTACCTGCGGGAAGCTGGCTCATGTCAACAAGCTTGTAGGCCTTGATGTTGCCACCGAGCTCGGCATAGTACAATGTGGGAGCGGGAATGCTTGAACCCACCTGCACGTTAACGTAAGAGTCGTCGAGACGACGGTTCTCGCCATTGATGTCAAACCATGTTTGGAGCTCGATCTTCTGTGAACCGATGTTGCTGAAAGTGAGCGCACCGGGATTGTCGATAGAGCCGTCGGGGTGAGAATAGCCTTCGAAAGTGGTGAGCACCTTGCCGTCGGCATCCTTTGTTCCCTCGGGGAACTTCCAGATGTACTTGCACTCGAGGTTCTCGGGGTTGGGGAGCTCGATGTCGAGGTTAACCGAGACGTCATTGATAACCACAGTGGGAGCGCTCTGCTCTGTAACGCTGAGCACGGGAGTGATATCATAGATGAGCAACGGATAAGTGCGAGAGCCCACGCCATCGAGAGTAAGCTTAACCTGGTAGAGACCAGCCTGAGCATACTTGTGAGTGGGGTTGGCATCCTTCGAGGTAGAGCCATCGCCGAAGTCCCAAGTCACAGCACCAGTCTTAGAGGAAGTGTTGTTGAACTGGATGGTTGACACCACATAGAAGTCGAGGGTGTATTCATCGCCATCAACATTATAGGTAAAGTCCACATCCTTACCGGGGAAATTACCGTAAGAAGGCTCCTTGTCGACGCAAGCCGCCATGGCAAGCATCAGCAAAGCCAAAAGTCCTATATTTTTAAACAATTTCATAGTCGCGAAGTTTAGTTAAGGGTGATTTCTTGGTTGTCACTAGTGATGCCCACCTTGCCGTCGGTGTCGTAAACACGGAAGTCAGGTTGCATGTAATAAGTGCGCGAGAAGCTCACTGCATAGTTCTTGTCGGCTGTGTTGTAAATCCAGTCGATGAAGGGGATTGAAGAGATGAGGTCCTTCCAGTAAGGCATGTACTGACGTCGCACGTTAGTAATCTTGCCACCGGTGTCATCGCTGTAACGGCACATGAGCCAAGGCGAAGACTTGTAGATCTCATACACATTAGCACCACTGGGAGCCAGGTCGGGAGTAGCGATTTCCTTGATGACGGTCACGCCACCCTCAACTACCTCATAGTAGTAGTGGTCAACAACGTCGGTAGTGAACCACGCGTCGCTCTTGTCGCCAGTCTCGGTAACAGTGGGGAACGACACGCCGTACTTAGCATTGAGTTCCTCAAACTTCTCGGCAGTGAAGTTGTAGTTGATGTAAACGTTGCGCAGGTCATTGTAGTAAACGCTGTCCTTGGTGAGCGCATTGACGATATACTCAACAAATTCCTCCTGGAAGCCAGCGGGGTAGTAAGAATCAAACTTCTCCTGATCCCACTCGCTGGGAGCATTCCACATGACAGGTGCAAGAGTGCGAGAAGTGGGGAACGAGTCGGCGAGCACATATTCGTGTCCGTCCCACTTAGCATCGCTGTGTTTATACTTCTGCATGCACTGTGACGAGCGCACGGTGTCGGTCAAAGACACCGACTTGGTGTAAGACAACGAGCTGGTGAGTTTGCTAGTAGCCGAAGCCTCTTGCTTGCGGGTAATCATAGCCCAAGCCTCGCTGTGGTCAATCTGCTTCTCGTCCACAGTGTAGTACTGAGCCTTGAACGAAGCGTAGGTACCAGCCTTAACGAGCACCGAACCTTGCTCCCAAGCCACAGTGGGAAGCACCTGGCCTAACTCCATATTGTCGGCAAACGGGTCATGCACGGCACAAGAAGTGGAAACCGCAGCAATGAGCGCCAGCGAGCCTAAAATCTTATAT
>JAGHSP010000332.1 GCA_018065815.1 Candidatus Sodaliphilus limicaballi
CAGTAGGGTAATACCCCTTTTCTAAATCAACTACATAAATCGGTGGTAGCATAGAAAAATTTTCTTTTGATTTCGGATAATTTCTTTCAGTAAAAAGGAAAAATCACCGTGCCCTCTGTGCCTTCGTGGAAGATGATACAGAGTAAGCCGGATTGCCGCAGTTCGTTTTGAATGTAGCGGTAATCGTAGATGAAAAAACGGCACGGGATTTTGGTCCCGTGCCGTGGTTATGAGGATGTGTGGCCATCGAGATGGCCTAGCGATTGCTGTTAGAACTTAACCTTGAGGCTAGTGCCGTCGCTGTAGCGGATGATGTTAACACCGGGCTGCAGGCGGTTAACCTTCTGTCCGAGGGTGTTGTAGATGCCCTGGATGTTGCGTCCTTGTGCATTGAGGTCGACAACGCCAGTTACAATAGCCTCAACGGTGATGGTCACGGGAACAGACTCTGAACCGTCGGTGTAAACGGTAGAAACTGAAACCTCGTGGTCCTCGAAGCTAACGCCCTCAAGGAGTGCGCTGGTGTCGGTAGTGCTTGTGAAGTACTCACCGTCGATGTAGATGTTGTAGCTGTCGATTTCTCCGTCGAGACCTACGTAAGAGATGTCATCGAGGAAGATGAAGAGACCAGGAGAGTTCTCTGTCTGGCTACGACGGATAGCGAAGTACTTCGCGCCCTCGGGGATGTCGAATGACTTGGGAGTCCACTCGTCGAAACCTGCGGTCATTGACTGGGTGCACTCGATGAAGTCGTTGATGTCCTTGCTTCCGGTTGAGTAGTAGCCCTTCCAGTGAGTGGGATACTCGAAGTTGTCCTTGATCCAGAACGAAACTGTCTGTGCGATGCCGGGAAGTTCGGGAGAAATCAGCCAGTCGGTGACGTACTCGAAGTAAGCACCGCCAGTAGCACTTGTTGTGCCGAGGGTGTTACCGATGAACTGCTCGCCGCTGTGGCCTTCGAAACCGGTGGTCTGCAGGAGGTCGTTGAGGTTGTAGATTGCATAAGCGTATTGAGTTCCATCAACGGGTGAAGCCACGGAGAAGATTTGCTGGCTGTAAGCGTTGTCGCCGTTGACGCAAGTCCACTCGCCGAACTGGGTAGCCCACTTGTCGTAGTCCTCAAATTCCTCGGTCACGGGAGCCATGGGAGCCTCGGGAGCGTTCCATGTGAGGTTGATTGTGTTCTCGGTCTGGAAATTACCTTCGAGGTCGATGGGTTGTGAAACCACGGGTGCGATAACGTCGATAGTAGTCTCGCAGTGTGTCACAGCGCCGCCGTCGGTAACGATGTCAACGCTCACCTTCTTCTCGCCGAGCTCGTCGAATACTGTAGTGCTGTAGTAGTCGATGGTGGTGTTGGTCTTGTGGAAGTCAATCTTCTTGTTGATTGTCTTGCTAGCAAGCTCCTCGTCGCCAACATTGATGAGCAGAGTGTAGTTGTTGATAGCGCTAGTGCCTTCGTTGGTCACAGTAACGGTGATGGGAGCCATGTCGCCAGCGGTGAGAGTGCTGGGAGCCTCAACGGTAGCCGAAACTGCGTTCTCAACCTCGTCGTAGAGGGTGATGTTGTCCATCTGCAGAGCACCAGGTTCCATAAACATGCTGTAGAACTCAAGGTAGAGGTAATCGGTCTTGCGGTAGCTCTTGAGGTCGATCACGAACTTCTCAAATGAAGTAGAGAGAACCTGCTGTTTGAGTACCTCGCTAGTGCCGTCGGCCTTGTAACCCATCACGAGGATGCCGTTGGGGCTAGCGGCGTTAGTGCTAACGTTGCTGCTAGTGGGAAGACAGCGAGCTTCGAACGACAGCTTGGGAGCTGCTGCGCCGTCAAGGCTGATCTTACCGCTGTTCATGACCACGTAGTTGTTAGCCACTGAGCTTGAAGACTGGTAGCAGTAGTTGTCGTCGTCGGTAGAGATACCGTAAACGATCTCAACCTTTGCGTTCTCGGAGTCATCAGCCATGAAGTCCCAGAAGTAGTGGGGCTGTGAGTCGGCGAAGCCTTCGGTAACGGGGAGGGTGTATTTCTCGCCGCCGAAGAATGAGTTGATGGTTGCATAACCATCGCCAGCCTCGTTGGTAGCGAATACTGAATAGTACTGACGATATTGCTCGCCCACCTCGAAGTCGTTCCAGCGGAAAGTGCAAGAAGTGAGGTTGGGAGTTGTGGGGTCGCTGAGAAGGACGTCACGGTAGAGCTGGCCGCCATTCACATAGAGTGTATATAATTTATAAAAACACTTGCTGGGGTCAACATAACCGCCACCTTCGCCCACGTTGGTCACGGGATCCCAAGTGAAGCGCATGCCGGGATAGAGGAACTCGTGCTTGAGGTTGCTGGGCTTGCCGGGGATGTCAACACCGATGTTGGTTGCATATTCCGCGGGCAGGCTTGCGAGCTCGCCATTGCTCACTACGACGCTGTAGTTGTAGCGAGCGCTCTCGTCAACGTAGTCCATGAACTGCACGTGAGCGCCAGCAGCGCCGGTGCCTGTCTTGATTTCCTCGCCGTTGCGTGTGACTGCGTAGCTGAGGGTAGTCTCTGCGGTGATGGGATCGTCGTTAGAGAATGTAGTGGGGAGGTCGAAAGAAACCTCAGCCTCGAGCTCGCCCGTTGCGTTGGGCTGAACGTGGAGGTTCTGGGCAGGTGCGGGGATGCCGCCCACCTCGACCTCGACAACGCTGATGTTGAACACGCGCAGCGCATACATGTCCTTGTCGCTGATGCAGTGCACGCCCAGGTAGTAGTCACCGGTTTCCTTGATAGTGAACAGGTCGCTCTCTACGTCGGTAGCAGTGTTGAAGTTAACATCGAGGGGTTTGAGGATGTTTTTCTTCATCGCGGGAGCGGTTGCAGCAACGCCATAAGCGAGTTCCATGCGCTCGGGATAAGAGGGAACTTGGCAAGAGGTGTTGACAACCATCTGGTAGGTCTTGCCAGCCTCAAGGAGGATAGCGGGAGTGATCAACCAGTCGTTAGCGTTGTTCTTCTCGCTGCAGTAGTACCACACGCACTTGCTTCCGGCAGCCCACTTCCAGGTTGTGCCGTCGTTGTTGGCATCAACGATAGTGAAGGGAGCAAGGCCTTCCTCGCTGGTGAGATCAAAATTAGCGGGAACGGGAGTACCGTCGGCACTAGTGGGATGGTCGTCGCCTTCGGGCTGGGGATCATCGCCGCCGCTAGTCTTGGGACCAGCAGTGCCTGTACCCTGGAGTGTCCAGCCGTGAGTGCGCCACTCGGCATCACCGTCAATTTGCTCAACAGGCTCGCCATTGGGGCCACAAGAGCCACCAAAAGAGAAATTGTTGAGGTAAAGCTTCTTGGCATCGGCATCGTAGTCAAATGTGAGGTCAACGATGTTGTTGCTGCCGTCCCAAGCTGCAAGGTAAGTGTGCTCGAAAGGAGTGCTCCAAGCACCTGTGCCGGCACCCATGTACTGACCTTTCTCAAATACAACCTGGTTGCCAGTGATGGTACCCTTTACCCACACGTCGGTAGCATACCACACGAGGTTCTTCACCCACATTGTGTTGCCGTCGATAGCCACGAGGGGGCTGTAGTCGCCGTCGCCCCAGTTAGCAATCTCGGTGTAACCCTTAACAGAGTAGAACTCGGTCTCAAGGCCGCTGGGAGGAGTTTGTAACTCGGTGCCGCTGAATGTTTCTTTAGCAGCAACTTTCTTTGCTGGAAGGTTCTTGCCACCCTTAACGGCAGCCTTCAGCACTGACTTCACCTCACGCGACATGCCTGTTTGAGGCTGGAAGCTCAGGACATGGTTCTTCACCTGCAAGGGAAGGTCCAGGGCATGAGCCACTACCACCAAGGCAATGAGCAGAGATGCAAAGAATGAAAACTTCTTCATTGTAAAAAATTATTTAAGTAATAGAATTATTTCCCTGTTGTGAAATCTAGGATGCATATTTTAGCTTTGTCACTCGAAAAAATAAAGTATGCACGGTGTAGTTCTATACAAGTTGCAAAGTTACGCATTATTTTCTAGAAAAGCATAAAAATGCAGAAAAAACTAGCCGAATGCTTTAACAGTGTTCCTTAATAGACTAGAAAAGTTCGGTTTTGTTCCAAGAACTCCGTATGCACCCGCGGTCTGCCCCAGGCTCAAATCACCTCGTTGCGCAGGTGGTAGTTGTTGCGCAGTGCTTCGAATGAGTCGGGGTCGTGCTTCAAGGCTGTGGTGTCGGTCACGGGTGTATAGCTAGCCGTGATGGACTGGAAAGAGACTTGTTCGGCTCCCAGCAGCGGTTCCTGCGGCATGTTGACCGCGGCATCGAACCCGAAGTGGCGGTTGAGGGCGTCGATGACCATGGCAGTGCCACGTTGCTTGCCCTGCATGGAGTATCCTGCAATGTGAGGTGTGGCAACGAAAGCCTTGTCGAGCAGGCGGTGGCTGATGTGCGGCTCGCCCTCCCAGCAGTCGATGGCCACGTCACCGTGCCACTGCGCCAGCGCCGCGTCGTCGCACACCCCGCCGCGCGAAGCGTTGATGATGAGGCGGCAACGGGTGGCTCGCTGCAACATCGGCTCGTCGCACAGGTGCCAGGTGGGCCACTGCGTGTCGCGTGTGAGCGGAGTGTGGAAGGTGATGATGTCGCAGTCATCGACAGCGTGGTTGAGTCCTAGCGGAGGGTCGTTGAGCACGACGTCAAATCCCAGCATGCTGCCCCAGCGTGCCACGATGCTGCCCACGTGCCCCACGCCCACGACGCCCAGTTTGAGGCCTTGTGCCGAGGTGATGCCGCGCATGTGCATCCACTGCGCGATGGTGGAGTGGACCCACTGTGCCACTGCGGGGGCGTTGCATCCCGGCGCGTTGTGCACTGCGATGCCACGGCGACGGCAGTAGTCGAGGTCGATGTGGTCGGTGCCTATGGTGGCTGTTCCCACAAATCGCACGTCGCTGCCCTCGAGCAGCACCCTGTCGCACACGGTGCGGGTGCGCACGAGCAGAGCCTGTGCATCGCGCACCACGGCATGGGTGATCTCGCTGGCGGGGACATAGCTCACGCTAGCCCAGGGTTCCAGCAGTCCTTTTATATAAGGTATATTGCTCTCGACAATAATGTTCATTTGTCTAGTGATTAGATGAATAGAATGCCCACAAACGAGCACAGCGTCCACAACAGCAGCACGGCCACGAAGACGTAGCGCTTGCCAGAGGTGTTCACGGTGAACGCGTGAGCCAGCTGCACTGCGAGGCTCAAGTTGAGCATGGGCAGATAGATGTGCATGTCGCGATAGTCGATGCACATGGCTATGATGGTGAGGATGCCCACCACCATGAAAAATGCGTTATAGACACGCAGCTGGCGGCGGTAGTTGATGATGGTGACGAGGTTGACCACTGTGAGCGCGATGGCGGCAACAGCGGTGACTGCGATGCTCACCACGAGCATGCGCACCTGCGAGATGTCGAGCGTTTCCCATGCCGAGTTGATAACAAACGGCTTGAAATCGCTTATCGACGCTATGCCCAGCCCCAGCACAATCCAGAAAGGGGTGAAAATGCCCAGCAGCGCGGCGATGATGCCCTTGGCGTTCATGATGCGCATGTTGATGAACCCCAGCATGAAAGCCGGCAACAGCAGCACAAATGCCCACTGGAACATCGTGCATGTGGTGACAATGGCGAAGGTGAGGAAAATGCTGCGCTGGGCGTGCTGGTTCATGTAGGACGAGAACAGGTAGAATGCTCCCACTGCCACAATCAAAGCCAGTGCGGGGCCCGCGTGCAGAACGCTGCTGGTGAGAGGGTTGGCCATGGTGAGCAGGAAAAACGACGATGCCAGCAGCGTGGTCACGCTGCGCACGAAGCTAAACACCTTGTTGAGCATCTGCATCAAGGCTCCAATGGCGGTGACCAGCGCGATGTTGATGGTTATCGAAGCCACTGGCGAGTTGCCCAGCATGTCGCTCACGCTGAAGAAGATGCCCTGCCCGTAACTGGAATGGGGCACCTCGCCGCTAGCCGATGCCACGACAGCACTCACCACGAGCGCTATCCATGACAAAACCAGGAAGTAGCTGCCATTGAAAAAGTCGTTGAGTTTTTCCTCTATAGAAGCCATGTTGAAAATTACAGGTCAAAACCGATGTCGCGACGATGGTAACAGCCTTCAAAGTTGATGCGTGCCACGTTGCCGTAGCTCGCAGCGAGCGCTGTCTTCATGTCTTCGCCCAGGCTGGTCACGGCAAGCACTCGTCCGCCGCTGGTCACAACCGATGCGCCCTCCATGGCAGTGCCGGCATGGAACACGATGCTGCCTTCCACGCTGTCGATACCTGTGATTACCTTGCCCTTGGCATAGCTGCCAGGATATCCCCCCGAGGTCACAATCACGGTGGCAGCGGTGCGGGGATCTTCCTTGACGTTGAAGCAAGAGTCAAACCCGTTGTCGCTGGTGGCGCCAAGCATGAGGTTGATGAGGTCCTCGTCGATGCGAGCCATGACCGACTGTGTCTCGGGGTCGCCCATGCGCACGTTGTATTCAATCACATAAGGCTCGCCCTCAACGCTGATGAGACCAAAGAAGATGAAGCCGCAGTAGGCGATGCCGTCTTGCTTGAGTCCGGCCACGGTGGGCTCGATGATGCGTGCGCGCACCTTGTCCATGAATGTCTCGTCGGCAAAGCTCACGGGAGAGATTGACCCCATGCCTCCGGTGTTGGGGCCGGTGTCGCCTTCGCCCACGCGCTTGTAGTCCTTGGCAACGGGCAGCAGGGCATAGTGGCCGTGGTCATCGTTGAGCACAAACACTGAGCACTCGATGCCCTTGAGGAACTGCTCGATGACCACCGTCGCGCTCGACTTGCCGAACTTGCCGTCGAGCATCGACTTGAGTTCCTGCTTGGCCTCGTCGAGGTCGTCAATGATGAGCACGCCTTTGCCGGCAGCAAGGCCGTCGGCCTTGAGCACGTAGGGTGCCTTCTGCTGCTCGAGGAATGCAAATCCGTCCTCGATATTGGCGGCGGTGACACTGATGTGTGCAGCGGTGGGGATGCCGTGGCGATTCATGAAATCCTTGGCAAAGTCCTTGCTTCCCTCAAGTTGCGCGCCTGCCCTAGACGGACCCACCACCTTGATGTGCTTGAGCTCGTCGTTGCTCTTGAAATAGTCGGTGATTCCTGCTACCAGGGGGTCCTCGTTGCCCACTACAAGCAAGTCGATGTCCAGGTCGAGTGCCACAGTGCCCACCTGCTCAAAGTTGAGAGGTGAGAGCATGTCGAGGTTTTGTCCCAGCGCGGCAGTGCCAGCGTTACCAGGGGCGATATACAGGCGACCCAGCAGGTCGCTTTGCTTCATTTTCCATGCTAGGGCGCACTCGCGTCCGCCAGAGCCGAGCAGCAGCACATTGATTTTAGACATCGTGTTGTTGTGGTTAAGGGGTTATTAATCGTTGTTGTTATCGTTGTTTTTGTTGAAGTTCACATCGTTCTCGTTCACCTCGCGGCGCATCCAGCTCTTGCGGCGTCCGTGCACGATAGACACTTCCTTGTCGGCACCGAGCTGCGGCTCGCGGTTGAACGGACGGAACGGACGGCGGTCGCCACGGTCGTCACGGCGGTCGAAACGGGGACGGTCGTCACGGCGCTCGAAACGGGGACGGTCGCCACGGTCATCACGGCGGGGACGGTCATCACGACGCTCAAAGCGGGGACGGTCATCACGACGCTCAAAGCGGGGACGGTCGCCACGGTCGAATGTCTCGCGGAACTCGCGGCGCTGCAGGTTGCGGCGGTCTTCGCTGGCGCGGAAACCTTCGTTCTTGATCGACTCGCCGCGCTCACGCATGTCGTTGTATTTGCCTTCGAAAATCACGTATTGGCGCAGCTCGCAGTCGAGCGAACCGTTGTAGAGGTCATATTTCACCGAGGGACGCAGGCCTATCATGTTGAAGTGCGGTCCATCGACGCTGATCACCCAAGCGTTGTAGCCACGGAACACCTGCTTGAACTTGGTGCCCAGGGTAGAGTAGAGGTCGTCGATGTTGCCCACTTGCAGGCGTTCGCCGTAGGGGGGATTGGTGATGAGCACGCCACCTTCGGGAGCCTCGGTGATGTCCTCGACAGCCTTGAGCTCGAGCTCGACATACTTGCTCACGCCGGCACGCTTAACGTTGGCGCGTGAAATGGCGATTGCCTTGCCGTTGATGTCGCTGCCATAGATTTTGTGCTTGAACTCGCGTTCGCCGCTGTCGTCATTGTATATGTTGTCAAAGAGTTCCTCGTCATAGTCGGGCCACTGCTGGAAGGCAAATCCCTGGCGATAGACGCCGGGGTTGATGTTTGCGGCGATGAGCGCAGCCTCGACCAGGAATGTGCCCGAACCGCACATTGGGTCAACGAAGTTGCTGTTGCCGTCCCAACCGCTGAGCTTGATGATGCCTGCTGCCAGCACCTCATTGATGGGAGCGTCGGTCTGTGCCTCGCGCCACCCGCGCTTGTAGAGGGGCTCGCCGCTAGAGTCGAGCGAGAGGGTGACCTCGTTGCCTGCGATGTGCACGTCGAGCCTGATGTCGGGGTTAGTCACCCTGATAGAGGGACGCTTGTCGTAACGCTCGCTGAAGAAGTCCACAATCGCATCCTTCACGCGATAGGTGACGAAGCGTGAGTGGCTGAATTCCTCGCCGAATGTGGTTGCATCGATTGAAAAAGTCTTGTTCACGCTCATGATGTCCTCCCAGTTGTAGAGCTTGATCTGCTCGTAGAGTTCGTCGGGGTTAGACGCGCGGAATTTGTAGATGGGTTTAAGTACGCGAAGCGCAGTGCGAAGGCAGAAATTTGCCTTATACAGCATTTCTTTATCTCCGTTGAAGGCAACCATGCGTATGCCTTCGGTAACATCCTGTGCGCCAAGAGTTCTCAACTCTTCGGCCAGGACACCTTCAAGGCCCTTGAAGGTCTTTGCTACCATTTCAAATGTCTCGTTCATTATATTTTGCAAAATTTTGTTGCAAAGATAGTTGTTTTTTACGAAACACGAAAGACGAAGGCCGAAAAAATGTCACTTCCCCCTCTCCCCACACCCTCCCCCGCAGAGGCACAGAGGACACAGAGATATATTTTCCTCTCGGGGAACTTAATCTCTCGGGGAACCCGGGGAACTCGGGGAGGATATATAATCTGGTTAATCTGGAAAAGAAATTATTTTAATTTCTTTCAGTTATTATTAAATCTGTGTTGTCTGTGAAATCCGCGCGGGGTGTCCGCAAAAAACATTGGTGTATAGTTACAACCAGATTCGTTTTTGAATGTTGGGCTGGGGCTAGTTGCTCGGTTGATGGTGTGGCATGGGCGTGGGGAATATAAATTTGCAGCGTTTTTTCAATTAAATCTAGAAATACTATGGAACAGAATGTGAATGTGGCGGTTCTTGATGCCGCTTTCAGGGCATGGAACAGTGGTGCCCAGCTGCGCAAGAGCCGCTTGCGCAACAAGCGTTTCGCCTATGGCGACCAGTGGGGTGACGTGTCGGTAGATGCTAGCGGCAATGTGTTGACCGACTGGCAGCGTTATAGTGCCAATGGTGCATTGCCAGTGACTAACAACTTGATACGCAACTTGATGCGCACTGTCGTGGGGCGCTATCGTGTGCAGGAGCTTGAAAATGGCAATGCAGGCGTTGGTGCTAACGATGTGGCGCGCTTCAACAATCTCAACGAGATCGACAGCCGTGCCCTTGAGGAGTTTCTTCTCTCGGGCAGCTGCGTGCAGCGCATCGACCGCTCTGCCGAGGCCGGGATGAACCATGTGGTGGTGGAAAACGTGAACCCTAACAAATTTTTTATCAACGCCTTGTGCGATGTGCGCGGGTGGGACTGCGAGATTGTGGGCCAACTCCACGACTTGAGCATTGCCCGACTGCTGCAACGGGTGGCATGCGGGTCGCGCCGCAAGGCTCTGTGGGTGCGCAGGCTATACACCGACAATGCGCAGGCTCGCAGCGAGGCGTTTGCCCACTCGATTGGCGCCGACTCCCAGAGCGCGACTCAATTCTGGCACACCGATGAACCCGGCAAATGCCGTGCTATTGAAGTGTGGACGCTCGAAAGCCGCGAGGTGGCGGTGTGTCACAACCGCCTCACTGCACAGGTTACCGTGGAAAGTCCTTCCGCTGCGCGAAAATACAAGGACTGTGGCCATGTGGATGTGAAGTGGGATGTAGCCACGCTGTGGCATTGCCGATGGTTCACGCCCATGGGCGACCTGCTTGCCGAGTGGGACTCACCCTACGAGCACAAGAGCCATCCGTTTGCCATGAAGTTTTATCCGCTTACCGACGGAGAGGTACATTCGTTTGTCGAGGGCATAATCGACCAGCAGAAGCATGTTAACCGCATGATTACCTTGCTCGACCACATCATGGCATCGTGTGCCAAGGGGGTGTTGCTCTACCCCGAGACGGCATTGCCCGATGGATTCACGTGGGCCGATGTGCGCCGCGTGTGGAGCTCCACCGGAGGTATCTTGCCCTACTCGCCGCAGATGGGGACCGAGAAACCAGAGCAGATATCGGCCAATGCGACCGACATAGGCGGATATGAGATGATAAAGTTGCAGATGCAGCTGCTCGAGGACGTGTCGGGCGTGAACGGATCATTGCAGGGCAAGGCTTCGCCTGGCGTGAACTCGGCCAACATGTACCAGCTGCAAGCCGACAACGCCAGCATGGCAATGGCCGACATCTACGGTTCGTTCACTGCATTCAGGAACGCAAGAAATAGCAAAATCGAGGCGGTGTGATACTGCAGGGCAACAGCATCAAAATTGCTGCAACAATACATGTCCGTTAGGACATTGCACCAATGTTGTTTTTACGGACTCCCCGCGCACATCTCACGGATCACACAAGATTTTGTGATGAGAGGCTGGAAGCCGACACGAGGGTGTGTCAAAATGCGAAATCAAGTTGATGTGCGGTCGACACTCCCGTGTCGTCCGCACGCTCGGAACGAGCGTAAGACATTTTTATGTTAATTTTCAGTTGATTTCAAGCGAAGCGCCATTTCTTTGAGGGAGTCTGCGATAATAAATATTGCTAATTTGTTGTCCGGCAGGACAATACCTGAATAACCCCCACCGCCGAACGAAGTGGCGGTGGGGGTATAGTATCAACAGGTGGGTGCGTCCAGCAGGACGCTAATTGGAGCAAATAGGTGAAATTCAAATGGTTTCATATGCTAAAGTTGAGTTAAATTATTTTCAGTTCATTTTCAGTGTATTTCAAGCGTAGCGCCACCACCTAAATACAACCCAAGAGAAAAGGCGCTTCGCTTGAAATCAACTAAAAATTAACAAAAAATTTATTCTTTGTCAACATCCGTAACTATTCAG
>JAGHSP010000098.1 GCA_018065815.1 Candidatus Sodaliphilus limicaballi
CCAGTAGATGTGCACGAGGTCAAGGTCGGTACCGCTGATTGACTTCTCGCTGTCGTAGCGGGGATAGTCGTCCTCTTTCTCCGAGTGATTGCGGCCTGTGGAATCGCCCCAGCCGTAGTATCCACCCAGCGCCTCGGGTGAGGGAGCTGCATAGTCAAAACGGTCGATGTCGAGGTTAACGGCAGCCCACTTGGTTCCGCTTGTCAGACCCAGGTCAACAGCCTCATAGTAGTCCTCGTCGGTAGAGAACTCCTCAACGGTGATGCTCTCTATCTCGTCGATGCGATACACATGCTTCTCGCCGTTTTTCAGCTTAAGGATGATGTTGTGGGCATCGCGCACGGCGCGCACGCTCTGACCGAGGTAACGAGCAGCGCTAAGCCACTCGTAGTAGTCGGGGGTAGTCTCGAGATAGTAAGCATAGTCTGAGTAACCGGGATTGGGGTTAAGTGTACCGCTCCAGTAGTAGCTCAGGTAGTCGCCTCCGAAGTTGCTTGATGCAAAGCGGTAGCCCGCAGCAGGCAGGAAGATGCTATTGCCGTTGGGGCCTGTCACACGGTAACCGGTAACGTTGTTCAGCGTCTCCTTGGTCCAGGTACATTTCGCGCGCAACTCATCTTGCTCAGCACGGCTGGGCAGACGCCAGTCACCGCCCCAGTGCACGCGTGCGATGTCAAGTTCGGTACCGCAGATGTCTTTGGGAGGATTCTCACCACCGTAGTATGACAGACACTTTGCGCGATCGGGCTCATAGGGAGTCCAGCTGCTATTGTCGGGTTGCTCCGTGTGATTGCCAGTGGGGTCGCCCCAGCCATAGTGGCCACCTTGTCCCTCGGGACCCTTTGCCACCTTTGTCGAACGGTGAATGTCAAGGTTTGCGGTTGCCCATTCGACGCTCAGTCCCAGGTCAACAGCCTCAAATCTGTTATCATCGGGGGCGGGATAGCTCTCTAATGACTCGATGTCATCAGTATCATATTTCTCGACTGTCTTGTCGGTCTTGTTGATGTGCAGGACATATCGTTTGGTCTCACCCATAGAGTTGAACGAGAATAACGATACCGCAAGAACAAGAGTTAATATCTTTGTTTTCATGACAGTGTCTTATATTAGTTGTTCAGGATGAGGTTGATAATCTCATTGGCATCGGCTACATCGACCACGCCATCGCCGTTCACGTCGGCACGACCGCCATATACACTGGCATCTACGACACCAAGCACAACATTAAAGGCGCTGTTGGCATCGCTCACATCAACAGTGCCGTCACCGTTCACGTCACCTTTCGGGAACACTTGGCCACCTGCAAAGATGATCTGCTGCACATTGCCAAGGGCAAACTTAAACTCTTCGCTTCCCGATTTGAGAATCATCTCGCCGCCGTTAAATTTCATTACAGGGCGTGTGGTGAGGCTGTAAGTAGATTCGCCGCCTTCTTTGGTTTGAACAACTAGATTGTCTTTGCTGTAATCAGCCCAGGCTGTCTGGAACATTGCTAATGCTGCAAATGCTGCAAATAATATTTTTTTCATAATTATGAATGTTGT
>JAGHSP010000069.1 GCA_018065815.1 Candidatus Sodaliphilus limicaballi
GAAGGTCCTTCCTGTTGATGAGTCGGGGCATCTTGACGTTGCGGCTCTGGATGACCTTATTTCTGACAGGACGCGCATTGTCTGTGTTGCCCAGATTTCGAGTGTTCTCGGTCTCAGGAATCCTGTGCGCGAAATCTCCGACATATGTCACAGGCGGGGATGCCGGTTTTTTGTGGACGGTGCGCAGGGTGCCGTGCACGAAAAAACCGATGTAAGGGAACTGGACTGCGATTTCTATGCCTTCTCCGGCCATAAAATATATGCGCCGACAGGAACAGGCGTCCTCTATTGCAAAAAAGAACTGCTGGAACAGCTGCCTCCGTACATGGGAGGGGGAGAAATGATAGAAAGTGTGAAGTGGTCCGAAATCACTTACACGCGCATACCTCACCGTTTCGAGGCCGGTACCCAGAACTTCAACGGAGTCCCGGCGCTGAAGCCGGCCCTGGAAATTGCCCGTGAGATGCGGGAGGACTCCTCAACGACGGAGGAGCAGCGAAGGATTACGGAATATGTGTATTCGTCTCTGATGCGTGTCCCGGAAATCAGACTTTTTGGCGTGCCACGGCACTTGGAAGAGAAGGTTCCGCTTTTCTCTTTCTGTGTCCGGGGAGCGCATCATGAAGACATCGCGCTGATAATGGACAAGATGGGAGTGGCTCTCCGTTCCGGACAGATGTGTGCCGAGCCTTTGATGGACAGGTTCGGAGTCACGGGAATGCTTCGGGCCTCGTTTGCTCCTTACAATACTCTCGCCGAGGCGGAATATTTTGTTGAATCGTTGCATAAGGCGATAAAAATGATAAAAGGATGAATACTTTGGAAGAAGCCAAGAGGCAGGTTACGGAAGATTTCTCCCTGTATGAGGAATGGCTTGACAAATATGAGTATCTGATAGAACTCGGCAAGAATCTCGAACCCTTCCCGGAAGAGCTGAAGACAGATGACAGGCTCATCAAGGGATGCCAGTCAAGGGTATGGCTGGACTGCAGGAAGGAAGGGGATACTCTTTACTTCAAGGCTGACAGCGATGCCATCATAACAAAGGGAATAATATCGCTGCTGATAGGCGTTTATTCCGGAAGAAGGGCAAGTGAGATAGCGGAGGATGATTTCTCCTTCATAAATGACCTTGGCCTCAGGGAGAACCTCTCCCCTACCAGGGCCAACGGACTGGCATCAATGATAGAAACAATCAGGAGATATGCAGAACAATGATATCCTTACTCCGGAGGATGTGAAGGAACTTGCTCCTCTTTACGAGGATGTAGTCCTTGCCATCAAGCAGGTGTATGATCCGGAGATTCCGGTCAACATATACGATCTGGGACTGATTTATGAATTGAACATCAACAAGGCCCGTGAGGTTTACATCAAGATGACATTCACCGCCCCCAACTGTCCCATGGCCGATGATGTTATCGGCGAAGTCCAGCACAGCGTTGAAAATACCCCCGGGGTCACTAAATGCAGCATAGAACTTGTTTTCGAGCCTGCCTGGGATCAGAGCATGCTTTCGGATGAGGCCCGTGTGGCTCTTGGATGGGATCCGGAATGAGAACGATGAAGCGCAGCCTGTATCTTGCCCTCGGCACTAACATGGGCGACAGGGCGTCCAATATGGAAACGGCCCTTGCCCTTCTTGAAGAAAGGTTCGGACCGCGGTCCGGGATGTCGGAGGTGATTGAGACGGAAGCCGTGGGCTTTGACGGCCCTCCGTTTCTGAATTGCATAGCGGTTTTCCTATGCTCGGATTCCCCCTCGGAGGTGCTTGCCGCATGCAAGGCGATAGAAAAGCGTATGGGGAGGAATGACTCCCCGGAATATGCCGCAGATGGCTCAAGGATATACCACGACAGGGTCATGGACATAGACATCCTTATGTACGGAGACATTTGTGTTGACACCCCGGAACTTACGATACCCCATCCTCAGATTGAAAGCCGGGCATACATTAAAGAACTTTTATTAAATTTGTAAGATTTAAGATATCAAACGATATGACACAGGAAGAATTATTCAAGGTGCTGGTCGCACATTGCAAGGAATACGGGTTCATATTCCCGTCCAGTGAAATTTATGACGGACTGGCAGCAGTCTATGACTACGGTCAGATGGGTGTGGAACTCAAGAACAACATCAAGCAGTACTGGTGGAATGCGATGACCCGCCTCAATGAGAATATAGTCGGAATAGACTCCTGCATCTTCATGCATCCGCGCATCTGGGAGGCGTCCGGGCACGTGGGGGCATTCAACGATCCCCTGATAGACAACAAGGACTCCAAGAAGCGCTACCGCGCCGATGTCCTCATCGAGGACTATCTCGGCAAGATAGAAGAAAAAATGAACAAGGAGGTAGAGAAGGGCCGCAGGAAGTTCGGTGAATCTTTCAACGAAGAGCAGTTCCGCGCCACGAATCCCAACGTCCTCCGCGAAAAGGCCAAGTATGACGAGGTGCACAACCGCTTCATGAAGGCCGAGGCGGAGAGCAATTTCGACGAGTACCGCCAGATAATCATAGACTGCAATATCGTATGCCCTATCAGCGGAACCTGCAACTGGACGGATGTCCGCCAGTTCAACCTGATGTTCAGCACTTCCATGGGAAGCACTGCTGATGGAGCGAATACGATATATCTCCGTCCGGAGACCGCACAGGGCATTTTTGTCAACTACCTTAACGTCCAGAAGACAGGGCGTATGAAGATCCCTTTCGGAATAGCCCAGATAGGAAAGGCCTTCCGCAATGAGATTGTAGCGCGCCAGTTTATTTTCAGGATGAGGGAGTTCGAACAGATGGAGATGCAGTTTTTCATCAAGCCCGGAACCGAACTCGACTGGTTCAAAAAATGGAAGGAACAGCGCATGAAATGGCACGTGAACATTGGAATGGGAGCGGAGAACTACCGTTTCCACGATCATGAGAAACTCGCGCATTACGCAAACGCGGCCACCGACATTGAGTTCAACTTCCCCTTCGGATTCAAGGAACTGGAAGGCATTCACAGCCGTACCATCTTCGCCCTCGGCAATCATCAGAAGTTCTCAGGCAAGAAAATAGAGTACTTCGACCCCGAGGAGAATGCATCCTACACTCCGTACGTCGTGGAGACATCCATCGGTGTGGACCGTATGGTGCTTGCAGTGCTCAGTCACGCCTTCAAGGAGGAAAAGCTTGAGAACGGAGAGACCAGGGTTGTGCTCAGCATTCCCGCTCCCCTCGCTCCCGTCAAGGCCGCTGTGCTTCCTCTCGTAAAGAAAGACGGTCTGCCGGAGCTCGCCCAGAAGATAATGAACGACCTCAAGTACGATTTCAACTGCCAGTACGAGGAGAAGGATTCCATAGGAAAGCGCTACCGCAGGCAGGATGCAATCGGAACTCCGTTCTGCATCACCGTTGACCATGAATCCCTCACCGACAACTGCGTTACCGTCCGTGAGCGCGATACAATGGAGCAGCAGCGCGTCCCCATCGCCGAGCTTCGCGCGATGATAGACAGGAAGGTCAACCTGAACAACCTCCTCAGAAATCTGTAGCGGATGGAAGAACATACATTCGCGGAATTAGGCCGTGTAGAGGCCGTCAGACAGCTCTTCGAAGGTACGGGATACCGTCCTTTCGGAGAGCCTCTCCATTTTGAGGCGAAAAGCGGGGAATACGTTGCCTGCGCGTCCAAGACTCTGCTTGAGGGGGTGGATTTCAATCTGGTTTATTTCCCCCTGAAACACCTCGGATACAAGAGCGTGATCAAGGCGACGGGGGAACTGTATGCCGTTATGGCCCGTCCGCGTACACTTTCCGTGGTTCTGGGCGTGTCTGCAAAATTGGATTACTCCCAGATCAGGGAACTGTGGAGCGGCATCGTGGCTGCGGCCAAAGAACACGGGTACGAGTCACTGAGTCTTGAACTCCAGCCTTCAAGGAACGGTCTGGCCATAAGCATAGCCGTTTCCGGCGCATGCCCGAAACTCACCGGGGTGCGCAGGTCGAAGGCGCACAGCAAGGATCTGATCTGTGTGTCGGGCCGTCTTGGGGCGGCATATTTCGGACAGCAGGTACTTGAGCGCAAACCCGATGAACTTGAGAAGTACAGGATGATGGTGGGAGAATACATCAAGCCCGAATTAAGTCCTTCCTTGGCCTCTCAGCTCGAAAACGAGGAAATATACCCGTCGTACGGTTACTTCGTCGAAAACGGCCTTTCTGATGCCATTCTGAGGCTTTCCAGAGACTCCGGATTCGGAGCAAAGATATATGCGGACAAAATTCCTTTCGAAGGTAACAGTTTTGCGCTTGGGAAAGAACTTGACATAGACCCGGTATCGGCCGCCATGAACGGCGGTGATGACTGCCGGATTCTCTTCGTCATTCCCATATTGAGCCTTGAGAAATTCAGAAGGGAGTTCCAGACATTCGACATAATAGGACATCTGGCACTGCCGGATGTCGGTTCAGTTCTTGTAACTCCGGACGGGCTGGAGCACCCGCTTACATCCCAGGGGTGGTGATTTCATGTATACCGGCGTACGCGCCCGTGGAAAGGAAGAGCAGCGCGGGCGGAACAAAAGTTTTCAGATCTTGAAACCGATTCCGAACTCCATCATTTCCGCCTGGGAGAAGAAGTGTGTCTTGCAGCACATTGACAGAGTGAGGCCGGAAATCTTCGGGAAACTGTATTTTATTCCTATCCTCTGGTAGGAGTGCCGTGGAGCCTGGCTCGCTCCCACTCTGTTGAAGAGGTAAATTCCCACACAACCCCATATTGCGAAGTTTCTGTAGTGGAAATTCTGAATGGCTGAAATACCGCAGGAGAACGGGGAATACTTGTGATTGTTGACGGCATCCGGCCCTATAAGAACGGTTTCACAGTCTTTCAGACTTGTTATCCAGTCTTTAGATGAGCAGAACAAGTCAAGGCCAAGTCCGGAAGAAAATTTTCTTGCATAGCGCCAGGTGGAGATGAAAGACAGAAAATATTTGGGAAAGGCGTTGATTGTAGAGACTTTCCTGCCGGGGTCGGGTTCCATCTTATTATAAACATCCCATTCCTCCACGCATCTGTTGACCCCACCTCCTGCAAGGATCTCGAATTTGAAGCCTTTTTCAAAATCATTCTCCGTTATGGCGGGTGCCTTTCCTTCATAGGGGCTTTCAAGGTAATACTTTGCCGAGACGGATGCCACTACTTCGTTGATTCCGCTGTTTGGATATGTCAGTTTACCGAATGAATGATGCTTGAACCTGAGGTTTGCGCTGAGTTCGAACTGTGAGACGGGACGCCATTTGAGGAATGGTGACCCACCGATATCGAAGGTAACCTTGGAATTGATAATCTCATTCAGCGGATTGTTGCAGGGGTCGTACTTGTTGTTGCTCAGTCCGAGACCGAACTGAATCTCGTATCCGAACGAGAACTTCCGGGTCTTGACTATATCCCTTTCCACGAAACTGTAAATGTCCAGAATGTTGTTCAGGTGGGATGTTCCCGTATATTTCAGGGCGTGGAGGTTGGAATATCCGATACCGAACCCTATTGTCGGGAAATTGTAGTCGATGGCGTAGGAACCGGCATCTGCCGGGTTGATACCGTAGCCTGCGCGGACATCCCAGGAAGGGAAAAAACTGGAGCCCAGCATTCCCTTGAGCTCATCATTAGCAGGAATAAGGTAATCCGCCCCTCCGCTGAATGAAAAAGACCATCCCTTGTTGCTGTAAACGTTTTCTTCCGCCCCGGTGATAAAAGTATGTGAAAAGGCCAGAAGAAAGAATAGAATCAGTCTTTTCATGCCTTTTTGCTTATCTGATAATGGATGCCGGATTCTGAAAGGGCGTTCAGAAGTTCAGTGCAGACATTCACTGCATATTTCTTGGATTTGAATGTAAGATTGTACCCGCTCTCCCTGTCAAGCAGTTCTATGTCAAGTTCCGTGGATCCCTTGTATGATTTGAGAATGCCCGTCAGCTTTTTCCTGAAACCGGAGGGTATTTCCCTGGAATCCAGATTGAGCTGGAGGTTGGCTATATGTTCCTGTCCTATATTGCCGAGGAGAGATATCTTTTTTATCTTGAAACCGTAGGGAGAGGTCTTGCCCTGGGCCCTGTCTTCGGCTTTCACAAAGTACCTTTCCGCTATCTCCCCTTCTATGAAAATCTGGGAGTGGAGCTGCATGTAGGGCAGATGAGCTTCGTAATCCTTCCCGAAAAGGGCTATCTCATATGTTCCGCTGAAGTCTTCCAGCAGGATTATCGCCCCCTGGGAACCTGTTCTTGTGGTTCTTTGCCTGATATCTGTAACTATGCCCGCTATGGCCGCCTGGCATTTGGTCTTGCTCCTTTCACATTCGTCTATCTTTGCCGGGAATTCCGAAAGCTTTGTTGCGAATGTATCTAGTTCGAACGCAAACTTGTCGAGAGGGTGGGCAGAAAGATACATGCCGACGTATTCCTTTTCCTGCTGGAGGATACTGAGCGTGTCCTCTTCTCCGGAGAATACGGGCATCTCGGGCCGGACAGGCTTCATCTCCTCAACTTCTCCGAAGAGTGAGTTGGAACTGTCCATCTCGTCCTTGTGGAAAAGGTCGGCATAGCGGATCAACTCGTCTATGAACAGTTCCCCGTTCTTGCACGGAGTGAAGAATTGCGTGCGCCTGTAGCCGAATGACAGGAAGGCTCCGGCACAGACCAGTGTCTCGAGAGCCTTGCGGTTGACGTTCCCGTCCATCCTTTCCATGAACTCGAATACATCCTTGAAAGGGCCTCCCGCTTCCCTTTCCCGGATAATGGCATCGACCACGTTGTCTCCGAATCCTTTCAGTCCTCCAAGGCCGAAACGGACATTCCCGTCCCTGTTTACCGAGAACTGGGCATCCGACTCGTTGATATCCGGATTGAGGACTTTGATTCCGCCTTTCTTGCAGTCCGCCATAATCTCCTTCATCTCCTCCATGTTTGAAGCGTTCTGCGTGAGGTTCGAAGCCTGGAATTCTGCAGGATAGTGAGCCTTGAGCCAGGCGGTCTGATAACTTACCCAGGCATAGCAGGTGGCGTGGGACTTGTTGAAGGCATATTTTGCGAAGGCCTCCCAGTCTTTCCAGATTTTTTCCAGCATTTCCTGCGGATATCCGTTCTTGAGGGCTCCTTCCATGAAGGAAGTCTTGAGCGAGTCGAGCACATCCTTCTTCTTCTTTCCCATTGCCTTGCGGAGCTTGTCCGCCTTGCCTTTGGAGAATCCCGCCAGTTTCTGGGAGAGAAGCATCACCTGCTCCTGATATACGGTTACGCCGTAGGTTTCCTTGAGATATTCCTCCATGTCGGGGAGGTCGTACTGAATCTTGTCGGGATCCATTTTGCCGGCCACGAAATTGGGGATATAATCCATTGGTCCCGGACGATAAAGCGCATTCATCGCTATGAGGTCTTCGAAGCGTTCGGGATGAAGCTTTATCAGCCATTCCTTCATTCCTCCGGATTCAAACTGGAATATGCTCTTGGTGTCTCCTCTTCCGTACAGGTCATAGACCAGAGGGTCATCTATGGGGATTTTCTCGATGTCGAAGTCCGGATCTCCGTTCACGGTCCCGAATCTCTTCTTTATCAGGTTGAGGCACCTGTCTATTATGGAAAGAGTCCTGAGGCCGAGAAAGTCCATCTTCAACATTCCGACATCCTCGATCTTTGTTCCTTCGTATTGTGAGACCCATACTTCCTGCCCCGTGGCCTTGTCCACACCGAGTGAGATGGGTATGTAGTCGGTCAGGTTTCCCCGCCCTATGATCATGGCGCAGGCGTGTATTCCTGTCTGACGTATGCAGCCTTCGAGCTGGAGAGCGTATTCCAGCACCTCCCTTACCAGCGGTTCACCGTTCTCATACTCATTCTTGAGTTCGGGGACGTATTTCACGCAGTTTGCAAGAGTGGGCTTGTATTCCGTATCCTTGACGGTGAAAGGACGGTCCGGAATCATCTTTGTAAGCCTGTTCGATTCCGGGATGGGCAGGTTGCTTATTCTGGCAACATCTTTCACGGCCAGTTTTGCCGCCATTGTGCCGAAGGTGATGACGTGCGACACATGGTCCAGCCCGTAATGCTCCTGTACGTACTTGATTACGCGGAACCGGCCCTCATCGTCGAAGTCTACATCTATATCGGGCATGGAAATCCTTTCGGGATTGAGGAATCTCTCGAAAAGAAGATCGTAGCGGATAGGATCAAGATTTGTGATACCAAGACAGTACGCAACCATGGAACCGGCGGCAGAACCTCGTCCGGGACCTATGGAAACGCCGTTCCTTCTGCCCCAGTTGATGAAATCCTGCACTATGAGGAAGTAATCCGGGAAACCCATGTAGGATATTGTCATCAACTCGAAATGGCGCCTCTCGGATTGACCCTTGTCCAGCGTTTCTCCGTAGCGTTTCCTTGCACCCTGACAGGCCAGATGGCACAGATAAGCTACTGAATGGCAGAACTCCCGGCCCCTGTCTTTCTTTTCAAGAATATTGCCGTCGTGGTCTTTCCTTATTTCGTAGCGCCCGTTCTCTATTATGTCGGAATATTCCTGAAGGTGGCTGTCTATGTCGGCAAGGAATGCAGGGTCGATTTCGAATTTGGGAAGTACATGGCCACGGTCAATCTCGTAGCGTTCCACCTTGTCCAGAATTTCCAGGGTGTTGGAGAGGGCCTCGGGATGGTCCGGGAACAGGGCGGCCATTTCTTCCTCGCTCTTCAGGTATTCCTGCTGGGTGTATCTGAGCCTTTTTGGATCATCTATCGCGGCGTTGGTGGTAAGGCATATAAGCCTGTCGTGCGCAGGACCGTTCTCCTTGAGCACGAAGTGGACGTCGTTTGTGGCAACTACCTTCACCTTGTGCTTTTCCGCCAGCTTGAAAATCTGCGAGGTGTATTCCTTCTGCTGTTTGTACAGGTCGAGGGACATTCCGGGAATCTCCGTCCTGTGGAGCATTACCTCAAGGTAATAGTCGTCTCCAAAGACGTTCTTATGCCATTCAATGGCCTTGTCAACCCCGTTCTCGTCCCCTGCAAGTATCTTTTTCGGAATTTCTCCGGCCATGCAAGCGGAACAGCAGATAAGTCCTTCGTGATATTTCTCAACTATTTCGTGGCATACCCTCGGCTTGTCATAGTATTTGCCCTCAAGATGACCTGTGGACACTATTTTCATGAGATTCCTGTATCCGTCGTAGTTCTTTGCAAGAAGGATGAGGTGATAGTATGACCTGTGCTCATTGTCCTTGAGCTTATGGTCATAATGTTTTGTCACATAAATCTCACATCCGATGACAGGCTTGATGTCCGGAAATTTCCTGGCGGTGTCGCAGAAATCCTTCACTCCGTACATGTTTCCGTGGTCTGTTATGGCTATTCCGGGCATTCCAAGCTCATGCGCTCTGGCGAACAGCTTTGAGATATCGGACATTCCATCCAGGATGGAATACTGTGTATGGACATGAAGATGTACGAAAGACATAATGCAAATATAATCAAAACAAACAAAAGACACCAAGCTTTGGGCTGGCGTCTTTCGTCTGTTTACCGTAATCCGGTATTATTTCTTTGCTGTTTTTGCTGCAGCTCTTCTGGCAGAATCGAACATGATTGGAGTACCGATCATGATTGATGCGTAGGTACCGATGCAGATACCGAGGATGAGGGCTACTGCAAGACCTCTGATGGACTCACCGCCCCAGATTGCGATGGCAACCATAGGAAGGAGGGTTGATACGGAGGTGTTGACCGTACGTGTAAGAGTCTGGTTGAGGGACCTGTTCACGGTAGTCTTGAAATCATCGTTCGGGTGCAGCTGGAGATTCTCACGGATACGGTCGAAGATAACCACGTTATCGTTGATGGCGTATCCGATGATGGTCAGGATGGCCGCAATGAAGGTCTGGTCAACGTCGAGGTTGAACGGGAGGATTCCGCTGAACAGTGAGAAGAATCCGATAACGATGATTGCTGTGTGTGCAAGAGAAACAACACCGCCGAGACCCCATGTCCAACCCTTGAACCTCCATGCTATGTAAGCAAAGATTATAAGGAGGGCGAGGAGTACGGATATGACGGCGGATCTCTTGATATCGTTTGCGATGGATGCACCGACCTTGTCGGAAGAAATGATTCCGTAAGGATTCTCAAGCGTTGAGGTGAACTCCGCAAGAGTCATGTTGTTCTTGAAAAGTCCCTTGACGGCCTGATAGAGCATGCCTTCAATCTCAGTATCGACCTCTGAAGACTCAATGTCAACCTTGTAGGCTGTGGTGATCTTCATCTGCTGGTCGTTACCGAACTGCTTGACCTCTGCGGATGAACCCTTGATAGTGGGGTCTGCAGCGGCTGCGGCCTCGAATACGTCATTGACAGCAGCACGTACGGACTCGGCCGTGACGGGCTGGTCGAAGCGTACGACATAGGTACGGCCTCCGGTAAAGTCAACACCATAGGTGAATCCCTTGAAGCAGATGGAACCGATGGCGATGAGGATGAGGGCTCCGGATATGATGTATGAGTACTTGCGTCCTCCGATGAAGTTGATGTGTGTATTCTTGAGGAAGTTCCTGGTGAAATTGTTCTCGAACGTGATGTTCTTGCCTGCCTTCACGCGGTCTTCAAAGATGAGACGGGTGATGAAGATAGAGGTGAGGACAGAGGTGATGATACCGATTACGAGGGTCGTTGCGAATCCCTTGACAGGACCGGAACCGAACAGGAACAGTACAAGACCGGTGAGGAGAGTGGTTACCTGACCGTCGATGATTGCTGAATAGGCGTTGCTGTAACCGTCGGCAATGGCCTTTCCAAGACCCTTGCCTGCCTTAAGCTCTTCCTTGATACGCTCGTAGATAATCACGTTGGCATCAACCGCCATACCCAGTGTAAGCACGAGACCCGCGATACCGGGCAGAGTGAGGACTGCTCCGAATGCCGCAAGAGTTCCGAACAGCAGCACTACGTTGGTAAGAAGCGCGAGATCGGCGGCAATACCTGCTCCCTGATAGAAGAAGAGCATGTATATGAGAACCAGAACGAATGCGATGATGAAGGAAATGAGACCGCTGCGGATGGATTCAGCACCGAGTGAAGGTCCTACAACCTGCTCCTGGACGATTGTTGCGGGAGCGGGAAGCTTACCGGACTTGAGCACGTTGGTAAGGTCGGTAGCCTCCTCAACGTCGAAGTGACCGGTGATTGATGAAGAACCTCCGGTGATTTCGCTGTTGACCGTAGGATATGAATAAACGGTACCGTCGAGAACGATTGCAATCTGCTTTCCGATGTTCTCTTTGGTGAGGCGTGCCCAAATGTTGGCGCCTTCTGCATTCATGGTCATTGATACTCCGGGTTCACCTCCGCGCCTGTTGTCATAGTCGACACGTGCATCTGTGACTACGCTGCCGTCGAGGGGCGCCTTTCCGTCACGGGATGACGCCTTGATGGCGACGAGCTCGAAGATGTTGTCTGCAGCCATGAACTCTGAAGGCTTGACGGACCACATCGGACGGAACTCCGCAGGGAAAAGGTCAGCTATCTGGGGCTCATTCAGATACTTGTTGATCTGGGCGGTGTCGGCTGCAGCGGCATAACCTATGCAGGCGGTACCCCTGCCCTGGCTGGGCTGAAGGAGTGCAAAGAGAGGGTTGGCGGCCTTGTATGCGTTGAAGTCGGCTTCGCTGGCATTGTCGCTGTTGGCTGCAATCTCTTCGGCAACGAGATCCTTCTCTCCTTCTTCTGCGACATTCTCTGCGGCAGGAGCCTCTGTTTCAACCTCCAGTGTCTCTGCGAGAACGCGGTTTGCTTCAACGAGGTAAGGATAAATCTCCTGGTTGTCGAATGTTGTCCAGAATTCGAGGGAAGCGGTTCCCTGGAGGAGTTTGCGGACACGCTCAGGCTCCTTTACACCGGGAAGCTCGACGAGGATACGTCCTGTGTTTCCGAGTTTCTGGATAGAGGGCTGCGTTACACCGAAACGGTCAATACGGTTGCGGAGAACATTGAATGAGTTTGCAACTGCACTCTCGGCCTCTTCCTTGATGACGGCGGTAACCTGCTCATCAGTTGATTCGGGCTTGATGCGGTCGCGCATTTCATATGTTCCGAAAATCTGGGAAAGCCTCTGGCCACCTCCTACTTCCTTCCAGGCCTCTGCAAAGAGGGTGATGAAGTCTGACTGAGAGTTGACGCTGCGCTCTTTGGCAAGAGAGAGGGCCTTGAGGAACTCGGGAGACTGATTGCCTCCTGCAAGTGCCTTTACAAGGTCTTCCAGCTGCACCTGCAGCATTACGTTCATACCTCCCTTGAGGTCAAGACCGAGGTTCATTTCCTTTGCCTGGACACTCTTGAATGTCTGTCCCAGGAATACCTTCTCGGATGAGATGGAATCCGTGTACCTGCGGCTCTCGTTCTTCTTGAGAGAATCAAGATAGAAGGCACGCTGATCAGCGGGGACAACGGCGAATGCGGGGGTCTGCTGGATCTGTTCCGCAAACTTTTCCGCTCTTTGTTCAGCTTTGTTCTGCTGTACTCTTGTCACAACTGTGAAAGACAGCTGCCAGATGCAGGCGAGGATAAGAAGAATAGCTACAAATCTGATTGCTCCTTTGCTTTGCATAAATATCGATATTAAAAATTACTTTCCAAAATAGTTCGCAAAGATAGCATTTTTCTTAAAAGAAAGAAATTTTACGCTCCATTTCAAGTAATTGTTCTTCCATACTGGTCAGAAGTTTATACTGTGCGCGGGTCCTGACAAGGTTGTGGTCCGGACTTTTGATTTTGTAGTAGGTGTCTCCGTCTATGTAGTCCATGAGGAAACGGAGCACCTGCTCGTAAGTGATGTAGATGCCGCTGAATGCCAGATATTCCAGTTCCGCGGGAGCAAGAAGCTCCTTCATTTCCTTGAGATAGCCCTTCATGTAGGCCTCGAACATGTCCATGCTCATCGAAACCTTGCCGAGGTCGGGGTCGTCTTCTGCTCCGGTGTTCGTATATGAACGCAGGGCGTCTCCGGTGTCGTTGAGAAGGGTGGAACTCATCATCGTGTCCAGGTCAATGGCGCACAGAAGCCTGCCGGATCCGGAATCGAAGAGGAAATTGCTTATCTTGGTGTCTCCGTGGGTAACCCTGACAGGGATGGTTCCGTCTTCGTAGAGTTTCCAGAAGGAAAGCATCTTCTCCCTTCTTGACTCAATCCAGGAAATCTCATTTCCCAGGTCCCTGACACGCCCGGCAGCGTTGCGCTCCAGGCTTGCATCCCACTGCTTGAAACGCCAGCGTATGTTGTGGAAGCCCTTGATGATTTCCGTCAGGGAGCCGTCAAAATCGGCCACCTGTCTGTGGAAGGTGCCCAATCCGAGTCCTCCCTGATACGCCCTGTCCGGGCTGTCGGCCCTGTCGAAGCTCATGGAGTCCTTGATAAAAAGGCACATAGCCCAGAAGTTGCCGTCCGAATCCTTATAGTACAGCTTCCCGTCTTTCGTGGGGATTACGGTGAGAGTCTCGCGAAGAGGGTCGGACACTTTTGCCCTGATGTGCCGGCTTACCCTGTTGATGTTGTCCATCATTGCCGGGACATCCGGGAAAACGATATGATTCTTGCGCTGGAGGATGTAGTCAGGCGTAGTCCTGTCTTTGAGAAATACTGTGTAGGTGTCGTTGATGAAACCTTCTCCGAGGGGTTTGATAACGGCGGCTTCGCCTTCTGTGGCAAAGAACGCGGCAATGGAAAGAATGTCGGTCATTAGAGTTTGTAGTAGCCTGAAAGGAGACGGGAGAACCAGCGGGCCGGAAGTATCCTTTTCAGAATGGTTGATGAGTATTGTTCGAACGTCGATATGACGTATGAGTAACGGGGATGACGGCAGGTGACTATCCTGCTTATCCTGGAGGCCAGGAATTCCGGTTTGAGACCGTTCGTCTCATCGTGCTCTATGCTCCTGAGGGATTCTGCGTAGGAAGGGTAGGCTTCGAAAGCCTCCTGCCGGTCCACACTTTTGCGCATTGCGGTGAAGTTGGTGGAAAAATCTCCCGGTTCTATCACCACCACGTCAATCCCGGAGGCCTTCAATTCCATTCGGAGAGCCTCGCAGTAGCCTTCTATGGCGAATTTGGAGGCGGAGTACAGTCCCTGGAAAGGAAGTCCCATGAGGCCTCCTATTGAACTGAAGCAGATAATCCTTCCCGCCTTCTGCCTGCGCATCACGGGGATGACGAAGTGAAGGAACCTGACCATCCCCATCCAGTTCACGTCCATCTGACGGGCCGCGTCTTCCAGTGAACAGAACTCCAGAGGTCCGCCTATCCCCATTCCGGCGTTGTTGATGAACACGTCTATCCGTCCTTCCTTCTCAAGTACGGCATCCACTGCCGACCTGCAGTCTTCTTCGTTGCAGGCGTCAGCCCTGATGTAGGTGACTCCGGGCAGAGGGTCCGTGTCGCGCCTGTGGGTACCGTAAACCTTGTGCCCGTCGGCGGAAAGCCTGCAGGCCATCGCTTTCCCGAATCCGGAAGTGATGCCGGTGATGAGGATAACCATAACTTATTCTATTATGCCGAACTCCTTGAAGAGGACGGAGAGTTTCTCCACAGCCTCGTCCACATGTTCGTGGGTGTGGGTGGCCATCAGCGCGAAGCGTATCATCGCATCGTTCTCGGGAACGGCCGGAGCCACTACGGGAGTGACGAATATTCCGACTTCCATAGCCTTGGTGACTATGGCCATGGCCTTGGTGGAGTCGCGTACGAACAAGGGGATGATGGGGGACTGGGTGCGTCCGATGTCGAATCCCCTGTCTCTGAAGGACTTCTGGGCGTAGCGGGTGACATCCCACAGATGCTCTATCCTTTCAGGCTCTTCCGTAAGGACGTCGAGAGCCCTGGACACGGTGGCCACGTTCGCAGGAGGCATTGATGCGCTGAACATGAGCGAACGGGCGGAATTCTGGATGAAGTTGATGAGGGTGTGGTTGCCGGCGACGAATCCTCCGATTGAACCGAAGCTCTTGGAGAAAGTTACCATTATGAGGTCAACCTTGTCGGTGAGGCCGAAATGGTCTGCGGTCCCTCGTCCGTCCCTGCCCACAACTCCGAGTCCGTGGGCGTCGTCCACCATGATTTCCGCATTGTACTTCTCACAAAGTTCACAGATCTTCGGCAGATTGGCCAGATCTCCCTCCATTGAATATACTCCGTCAACCACGATAAGTTTCGGGGCGTCCGGAGGTACCAGGCTCATCTTGTGCTCCAGCACTTCCATATCGTTGTGGGGGAATTTGAGAACCTTGCTGAAGCTTAGACGGCTTCCGTCTATTATGCAGGCGTGGTCAAGGGAATCGAGGAAAATGTATCCGTCACGTCCTCCCAGACAGGAAACGACGCCTAGATTAACCTGAAAGCCTGTGCTGAAAGTCACAGCCTCCTCCTTTCCTACAAATTTTGCGAGTTTCTCCTCGAGGGCCAGGTGGATGTCGAGAGTCCCGTTGAGAAAACGGCTTCCGGAGCAGCTTGTACCGTATTTCTTTATTGCGGAGATGGCGGCATCCTTAAGCCTTGGGTCATCGGACAGACCGAGGTATGAGTTTGAACCGAACATAAGGGCTTTCTGTCCGCTTGCCATTGTGACAACAGGATCCTGCCCGGATGAAATGGGACGGTAATAGGGATATATCCCCTTGTCCTTCAAGTCCTGCGGGGCCGTGAATCTGGCACAGGACTCATCGAGAATCTTAGTCATTTCTCAAAGGTTTTAGTTCTAATCGTGGGGACAAATATAGATATTTTCTAAAAAATGCGTACATTGCAACGAAATTGTACTGAAATGAAACCTGAAGTAATCAACGCCATCGATGCGATTAACGTCACCCTCAATGCCGGGGGAATGAATGCAATCAACATTGTTCTGGCATTTGTGATGTATGGAGTAGCGCTGGGAATCAGACCCGGAACCTTCGTCAAGGTGTTCACACAGCCCAAGTCAGTAATTCTTGGAGTGGTCTGCCAGCTGGTACTGCTGCCTCTTTTCACCTTCTGCCTTGCTCTGGCATTCGGTGATTCCATATCATGGACCATGGCAATGGGAATGATACTCGTAGCTTCCTGCCCGGGCGGAAACATTTCAAACTTCATGTCCAACCTCTCCAAGGCAAATGTTGAACTGTCCGTCAGCCTTACGGCAATAAGCACTGCCCTGGCTGTGTTCATGACCCCGTTCAATTTCTGGCTGTACGGTAATCTTTACCTTCATTTCACGGATGTGACCGAAGAGGTGCCGACACTTGTCATCCCTCTGTGGGACGTCTTCAAGACTATCTTCATTCTTCTGGGTGTGCCTCTGGGACTTGGAATACTCACTTCCCGTCTGCTGCCCAAGTTCGCAATAAAGATGAAGAAGCCTTTCCAGTGGTTCAGCATCGTGTTCTTCGTAGCAATGGTAGTGCTGTCGTTCATTGGCAACATCGATGCATTCCTCAAATGCATCAAGTACATATTCCTGGTTGTACTCATTCACAATGCGGTATGCCTCTGCGTGGGATTCTTCACCGGAACGATTTTCAAGGTTTCCAGAAAAGACCGCAGGACGCTCACCATCGAAACGGGAATCCAGAATTCCGGACTGGGACTGGTGCTTCTTCTGGGAACATCCCTCTTCGCCAATTTCCCGCCTCATGGAGGCATGCTCGTGATTACTGCCTGGTGGGGAATCTGGCATATCATCAGCGGCTTCACCGTATCTTATCTATTTAACAGGAGCAAAAAATCTTGAAAGAGAAAATCTGGCAGAAGGATGTGTGCTATACCATCCTCCGCGCGTACACCAATGCGTGCGCGCGCACTTGTTTCAGAAAGATGAAGTTCAACGGCCTGGAAAAGATTCCTGCGGAGGGGGCTCTCATCTTTGCATCCAACCATTGCTGCACGATGATGGACCCTATGGTTCTCTGCTGCAAGAGTGTGGATCCCCTGAGTTTCGGCGCCCGCGCGGACATTTTCCGCAAGCCTCTGGTGGCCAAAATTCTGAGATTTATAAAGATGGTGCCTCTTGCACGTCCTCATGACGGCAGGGAGGCCGTTCTTGGCAACAATGCCGTCTTTGATGAAGTCGTGGATGTCATAGAGCACGGGGTTCCCTTCTGCCTTTATCCGGAGGGGACGCATTTCCCGGGATATGAACTGCACAGGCTTAAGACGGGAGCGTCAAGAATAGCCCTTCTGGCAGCTGAGAATTATCCGAAACCCGTGTATATCATCCCTACAGGCCTGATATATTCCGACTTTTATGATTTCATGGCAGATGTTACCATCAATATAGGAGACCCGATAGAGGTGCACAAAGGAGACACCCCTCCGGAGGTCACCGCAAAACTTACAGAGAGGATGACGCCTCTCATCTATGAACCGGAAAGAAAGCCCGTTACAGGAAAGTGGTGGAAGAGGATACTTGCTCTGCTTTCTCTCCCTCTTTTTGCACTGTGCGCGGCGGCAAGCAGTCCTATTCTCATTCTGACAGCCATTCTTTCCAGAAATCTCGAGGACAGGGCCTGGATAAACACGGTAAGATTCGGCTGCCGTTACCTGTTCTTTGTACTGTGGCCTTTCCACTGCGGGTTCTTCCTTCTTCTGAACTTTTATAAGAAATTGAAATGAAAAAAATTATTGCTGTTGCCATTATGGCGGCGACAGTCCTGAATGCCTTTGCAGGCAACAAGACAGATGAAAACGGACAGATTATCAAGACAGGATATAACATCGGACCGCTCCCGGCTCTCGCATACGATGCGGACAAGGGTTTCCAGATAGGAGCCGTGCTTCAGCTGTTCAATTATGGAGACGGCCACAATTATCCGAACTACGATTCCAAGGTATATCTCGAGGCTTCTTATTTCACAAAGGGGAGCCAGTTGTATCAGATCAGGTATGACAACAAGGAACTCATTCCGGGAATACGCTGGTGCTCGGCATTCAGGGCCAATATAGACAAAGCCTATGATTTCTACGGGTTCAACGGTTATCAGTCATATTACGATTATGGAAGAGTGGCTTCAGGCAAGGCCGGAGATGCCTTCCTCTTCACTCCTTTCTACAGGATGCGCAAGAACGAATTCCTCTTCAAGACCGAATTCCTCGGGGAAATCACTGAGGGTTTAAGGTGGGAGGCAGGAATATTTGCAAATTATATAAAGACGGGAAGCATAGACAAAGGGAACATAAACAAGGGCAAGTCCGAAAAACAGGAATTTCCCGAGGAATGCCCCACACTCTATGACATTTACAAAGCTTCCGGAGTACTCAGTGAGGAAGAGGCGGACGGTGGATTCTCAAGCGGAATCCGTGCCGGACTGGTGTATGATACCAGAGACAAGGAAGGTGCTCCTTCAAGAGGAATATGGGCGGAGGGGCACATTACAGCGGCTCCGAAGTTCATATCCAAAATACCCTACTACCGTTATTCCCTTACATGGAGGCATTATGTGCCCATTGTGAAACAAGATGTCCTTACTCTGGCATATCGTCTGAACTATGAAGGAACTTTCGGCAGTTCAGCTCCGTTCTATGCCCTTCCTTATATGACGCAGATGGGGGAAAAGCCCGATCTTGAGGGAATGGGAGGATTCCATACGGTCAGAGGAATCATGAGGACCAGAGCCTATGGCCTTGATATGGCGACATATAACGCTGAATTGAGATGGCGCTTTGTTAAGTTCAATATCGGCAAACAGAACATAGCCCTGGCTTTCAACTTCTTCAGTGACGGAACCATGGTCACCCGTGGCAGGGATATCAGCGCGTTGAAGGAGTCCGTGCTTTATCCTGCGAAACTCAAGGGACAGACAAAGGATACGCCGCACATCACGTTCGGAACAGGTTTCAGGTTCATCATGAATGAGAACTTCATTGTTGCGGCGGAATACGGAATGCCAATCACACACCTGATGAAGAACAGTCCTCTTTACAATCAGGACGGTACAGGTGCCTTCTACGTGAACGTAGGTTATCTGTTCTAGGATTTCCTTGCGGAATCTACAGCGGAAGAATACATTGCAATCAGTTGCTCGATAGACTTGTGAATGTCATATTTGAGCACCGATTGCGCGTATTCGTGCCCCATCTCCAACCTTTCCTGCGGATGCTCTATCCACCAGTCTATACGCTCGGCCAGGGCCTTGCAGTCCCTTGCGGGGAAAGTGCTTCTTGAATCGAGGGCGAACTGCGCCGTTGCGGAAAGCCTGGCTTCCGCAATTACAGGAACCGTTCCCTCCCTGAGAGATTCTATGCAGGAGAGACCTTCCACTTCCACCGGTGCGCAATGAATATACAGATATGCTTTGCTGGCGTATGCTTTCATCTCTTCGGGAGAAAGGAACATGAACTCGGGCTGATATTTCAGTATCCCTTCACTGACAAGCTTCTCCGCCTGCTTTCTGAGTGCCTTTTCCTTTGGTCCCTTTCCGGCAAATACAAGCTTTATCCTTTCTGAATAGCGTGAATGCCTCATGGCCCTGAGCAGGGTTTTCTGGTCTTTCTCAACAGACAGACGTCCTATGCTGAAGATAAGGTATGGATCGGTCTGGGGTTCGTGCACATCAATGGGGGCTTCAAATCTCATTCCGTTGGGGATGAGGTGCAGCCTGGCCTTGAAATTGAAATCCTGAGCCCTTTCCAGAACATTCCGGGTAGGGCACTGGACATCTGTGCATTTGTCAAAGATGAGAGCCTGGGCAGCTTTCAGTAGAATCGCATTCGCTCCTCTTGACCATCCCAGGAAAAGGTGGCTCAGAATGTTCTCGGGATGGATATGGTAGGTGCTTACGCACGGAACCCCCATCTTTTTTGCCATTCTCGCGGCTCTCCACTGAATGGTGAAAGGTTCTTCCAGATGCACTACATCCGCCCACTCCAGCGCTTCTCTGGTAAGTTTCGCGTCGTAACGGGCAAAGCAGAAGGTCATCTTCTCAATGAAAGGCTGGAAAATGGGGAAATGGAACTTCTTCAGAACATATTCCGGCTGATATCCCTTCCTGTTAGGATTCTCCATGGACATTACCCTGACTTCCACACCGGCCTGAAGAAGATACTTCACAGTCGTTCTTGCGGACGAACACAGACCGTTGCCCTTGCCGAACATATTGTTGATGATAAACAGAACTTTCATGGTCAGTCTATGCAGATGATGGTCGTTTCCGGCGTCCCGGGAGCTCCTTCAACGGATTTGTAGGCTATGTATTCGGAAGTTCCGCCATCAAAGAAGAAATTGCAGGACCACATCCCCGCGAAGACCCCGTTCGCAAGGGTTGACTTGACCTTGAAGGCATTCTTTCCCTCAATCTTTTCGGGTCCCTTGTCCGTTGCGCTCATTACGTAGAACTTGAGATCCCTCGCACCGAAACATTCATATTTGAACGAATTGCACCCTTTCAGAGGACCGTATCCGTTCATTTCTATCTTCTGATACCAGGGATTCCCCTTGCTCTTTTCCTTCCTGTTGACTTTATCGCCTTTGTAAGTGCCGGTGATTATATAATAACCGTTCTCCATGGATATTCTGACATCCGTGCCTGCAGATTTGTCAACCAGCCTCCATTCTGTGGTTTTTCCGTCGGCTCCGCTTGTATAGTATTCAGTCTGACTTCCTGTTTTGACGATGTTGCCATCCCATACTATGGATGTTTTCTGCTTTCCGCATGAGGAAGTGAAATTCCTGACCCTGGCGGACGCCGGGCAGAGGATAAATGCGGTTAGAGCAAGACAGATTAAAATACGATAACGCATATTTCTGCAAAGATACGAAAATTAATCGATATTCAATGCCACCGTCATTGCTGTGCTCCATGCCGCCTGGAGGTTGAATCCTCCTGTAACGGCATCAATGTCGAGAATCTCTCCGGCAAAATACAGTCCGGGTATCTTCCTGCACTCCAGTGTGCTGAGATTGACTTCTTCAAGGGCCACGCCTCCGCAGCTTACGAATTCCTCCTTGAAACGGCATCTCCCTTCTATGCTGTATGGATCGGCGGTCAGGGCGCAGACAAGTCTGTTGGTGCCCTTCTTTCCAAGTTCAGACCAGCGCCGGTCTTCACTGAGACCGGCTTTCTGCAGGAGGTGTTTCCATAACCTCGAGGTAATCCCCCCGGGATGCACGCTTGCCAGCTGTCTGCTCCTGTCTTCATTCATTGCCGACCCTATCCATTCGCGTGCGGACTCTTCTCCTTCTCCCAGCCAGTTGATGATCAGAGGGGCGCGATAAGCATTGTCCGCCAGATAGCGTGCGGCGTATGAGGAGAGCTTGAGGGTGGCGGGGCCGCTTATTCCCCAGTCGGTTACAAGCAGCGTCCCTTCCGCTTTGAACGCGGTTCCGGGGATGCTGAGCCTCGTGTGCTCCACAACGTTGCCCATCAGGGAGGTGAGCCCGCCGTCATTTATCCTGAAGGTGAAAAGGGAGGGGACAGGCGGAATGCAGTTGATCCCGAGTCCGTCGAGCGGCCTGATTTGTCCTCCTCCGGCGGTGAAGACAACTTTGCATCCGTCTTCCAGGAATTTCCTTATATCGGAAACTCTGCTGTTGGTCACAACCCGGACGCCGAGTTCGGACATCAGCCTTTCAAGGGTGTGGACAATCTGCATCGCATCCTGCGATTTTGGGAACACGCACTGGTCTTCCTGCACTACGCAGGGTACTCCTTCCTTGAGGAACCAGTCCATGCAATCCTGCTGGCTGAACAGCTTGAGAGCACGTTTCATGACGGCTTCTCCCCGGGGATAGACTTCCTTCAGGCTGCTTACCTGCGCGAAGGAATTGGTGAAGTTGCACCGGCCTCCGCCGGTTACGGCCACTTTGGCAAGGGGCGCGGGTCCGGCTTCGTAGATGACCACCACGGCATCGGGACGCCTGCGCTTTATCTCTATCGCGCAGAAGCACCCGGCGGCCCCGGCTCCTATGATGCAGACTTTCATGCCTGCAAATATAGTCAGAATTCTATATCCTTGCCACGGTAGAAATCAAGGAGTCTGGTTTGGTAGAGGCATTCGTATCGTGCCTGCAGATAGGTTGATTCTGCTTCGAGATAGCGGTTCTTGGAGTCGTTGTACTCTGTGATGTTTGCCTTTCCGTTTTCATATTTCTCCTTGGTGAGTTCGAAGGCCTTTCCGGCGCTGGAGGCCGCTTCGCGGCTGCTTTCCTGTCTGGTCTGGGAGGCTACTGCATTGTAGTATGCCTGCTGGATCTCCTTGTAGAGTGATTTCTTGGTGTTCTCGAGCTGCAGTTCCTGGTTTGTGTGAGACAGCTCGGCCGACTTAACGGAGTTGCGGGTGGAGAAACGAGAGAAAATGGGAATGCTCAAAGACAGACCTATGTATTGGCTGAAGTTGTTCTTGAGCTGCTCCCCGAAGGTCTTGTGTTCGTATCCTGAAGAGGTGTAGAAGTTGGATCCCAGGCCTCCGGAAAGTGAAAGGCTGGGAAGATAGGCTCCCTTGGCCTTCTTTATTGCCGTGGCCGTATAATCCAGACGGAGTTTCTCCGCGAGGATGGATGACTTGACCTCAACCGCCTCTGCGTAGATGTCCTCGGGATTGAGCAGGAGTGTGGGCTCGAGGTCGGCAGGGCCCGGGCATACGACGGAGAATCCTTCCGGGAAAGGCAGTTCCAGCAGCTGGGTCAGGTCAAGGATGGCGATGGCCCTGTTGTTTGATGCCTGGGTAAGGGAGAGCCTGCTCTGCGCAAGCGTCGCCTGCTGGGCCGCCACGTCGGCGGAACTGGCCTTCCCGTTGATGTTCATAGCCTTGAGGCGCTCGAGCTGCAGCGAGTCTGTCTGCACCTGTCTGCGCGCCACCTGCTCCAACTCCTGGGTGTAGAGTATCTCCACGTAGGCCTGGGCCACGGCCACCCTGATGTCGTCCTTTGCCTTTTCCAGGTCTTTTGTGGCGGCGGCCAGGTCAAGCATGCTCAACTTTATGCCGTTGCTGATGCTGAATCCCTGAAAGACGGGAATGTCTGTTCCGAGGGAGAACGATGTGGAGGTGGTGTTGGTGTTGGCGTAGGTGTTGTCTGCCGTCAGGCCTCGTCCGAAGGAAAGATTCTCCGATGCGGAGGCTCCCAGGGAGGGAAGGCGTCTGCCTTTGGCCGTGTTGAGGTCGAGCTCCCTCTGCTGTACGTTGATGCTGTTCTGCTTTATGGTGATGTTGTGCTCGATTGCGTAGTCTATGCAGTCGCGAAGGGTCCAGCTGCCGGTCTGAGCCGATGCGAGGCTGCACAGAAGAAGTCCTGCCAGTGCAAAGTGTCTCATATTATTCCTCCTTTATGATTTTTGTTCCGCGCACCTTGTCTCCCTCTTTCAAACCGCTGAGTATCTGTATGTTGACGCCGTCGCTCAGACCGGTGGTGACGGGAGTGCGGTTGTATTTGTCTTCGCCCGTCTTTATGTAGACGAAGGTGCTGTCTCCCTGGAATTCAAGCGCGCTCTCAGGGATGCTGAGCACTTTCTCCGCCCGTTCGAGGACGATTTCTGCATTGGCGCTGTAGCCTGAGCGTATCATCTTGTCTCCCTGTACGCTCACCGCCGCCTTTATCTGGAACTGGTTGGCTCCGTTGACTTCGGTGGCCTTTGGGGAGACGTATTCCAGCGTGGCTTCGAGGGAGAAGTCCTGGATGGCGCCTATCCTGATGGTGAGGGGCATCCCTTCGGAGAGTAGGCCTACCTCGGTTTCGTCTATCTTGCCGTCGAAGATGAGGTCCTGCATGTTGGCTACGGTTGCAACGGTTGTACCGTCATTCATCGTGTTGGCCTGGATTACGGAGTTTCCGACCTTTACGGGAATGTCGAGGATGAGCCCGGTGATGGTGGAGCGCACAAGGGTGGAGCTCCCGGTTGCGTTGGATGAGGAAACACCGTCCCTGATTACTTCGAGGGCATCCTGTGCGGCGGCCCTTTCCTCCTTGGCCTGGTTGTAGCTGTTGAGAATCTGGTCGTATTCCTCTGCGCTCACGAGGTTCTTGTCATAGAGTGCCTTCTCCCTCTCGTAATTGGTCTTCGCCTGCTTGAGGTTGATTTCCGCAAGACGCACGCGGCTCTGCGCGGAACTCAGGGAGTTCATGTCGGGGATGACCTTGAGCTTGGCTATTATCTCGTTCTCCTTCACCTGCTCGCCGGCCTCCTTGCAGAGCTCCGCTATGATTCCGTTGATCTGGGGCTTGATGGCCACTTCGTTGCGGGGAGTTATCTTGCCCGTGACGACGGTGGTCTTCTGTATGTCCTGCAATGTGGCTTCCAACTCATTGAATTTCTCTACCTCGGGCTTGGATTTCTTGTAGAGGAAAACGAAGGTTCCGGCAAAGAGAATTGCAATCAATGCAAAAATGATGTACTTGACGATTCTTTTCATATATGTCTTTGTTTTTTATTATTCATCGCGCATGGCGTCAACAGGTTTTATCTGCATGGCCCTGACGGCCGGTGCGAGTCCTGCAACCACTCCGAGCAGGGCAAGGAGGGCCGCCGCCGCTATGGCCGTCCAGAAATTGATCTGGAATGTGCTTTGCTTCGTTATTTTTTCCACTGTTTGGAGAACCAGCACGGAAAATACTATTCCGGCGCTGCCCGCCATAAGGGTAAGGGAGATGCTTTCCATGATTATTTGGGAAAGGATGTCCTTGGGAGTCGCTCCTATTGCCCGTCGTATTCCTATTTCGGTGGTGCGCTCCTTTACCGTTACCATCATGATGTTGCTCACCCCTATCGCTCCGGCGAGTATCGTTCCAAGACCCACAAGCCAGATAAGGAAGTTGACGCCCTTGAACAGATTGTCCATTATAGAGAAAATCTGTTCCGTGTTCAGATAGAAAAGGGCCTGCTTGTCCGTAGGGTCGAAGTAGTGCTCCCTTGCGAGAATCTGGCGTATGCGTTCCTCCAGGGAGGACATGCGTATGCCTTTCTTTCCGGTGAGGCAGATGATGTCTATGTAACTGCCCCTGTTGTATATCTTCTGGATGACCGGGAGGGGCACCGTCGCGGCTTGGTCGGCATTTCCATTGATGCTGATGTTCCCGGAGTTGAAGTCGACTCCTATTACCTGGTAGTAGGCGGTGCCGAGCTTGATGAAGGAGCCGCAGGGATCTCCCCCTTCCGGGAACAGGCTGGTGTAGATACGTTTGCCTATCACGCAGACCTTGCGCTCGAGAAGGACGTCGGTGCTGTTGATGTAGCGCCCGTATTTCAGCTTCGGAGATTCGATGTTGGCATAGTCGGCATACACCCCCTTGAGGGAGCAGCTGGCGGTGCTGGTCCCGTATTCGGCCGTGATGCCCCATTCGCTGAGGACGGGCGTCACCGTTTCCAGTTCCGGAACTATCTTCCGGAGCCTTTCCACATCCTTGTAGGACATGTGCCACCTGCGTCCCTCCTTGAACCCCTTGCAAGGTTTTGTGGTTGCGCTTTCCCAGACGATGGCGGTATTTGTGGCAAAGCCTTCGAAGTTCTTCAGCAGCATGGACTTGAGACCCTGGCCTCCGCCTATGAGGGCAAGCAGCATGAAGAGTCCCCAGAATATTCCGAACCCTGTAAGGAGGCTCCTGCTCCTGTTGCGTACAAGAGAGTCGGCTATTTCCCTGTATGTGTCTATGTCCAGTCTCATCAGTTTGCGTTCAATGCTTCAATGGGTCTTACTTTCGTTGCTTTCCTTGCCGGGAAGAAACCTGCTATGGTGCCGGCTATTATGAGAAGCAGGGTCGCCTCCAACGCCACGTCCACTCCTACGGTGGGGTTCTTCAGAAGCTGCATCTGCATTCCCATGACTTCGGTGACATTATGCCCGGCAGTAGCATCCAGAATCTCGCACGCGACCATTCCCAACACCATTCCTATGTATCCGAAGAATGCCGTTATGACAATACTTTCGGTTATTATCAGTTTGCTGATGTCCCCTGGAGCCGCCCCTATGGCTTTCCTTATCCCGAATTCGTGGGTGCGTTCCTTTACGGTGATGAGCATAATGTTGCTCACTCCAACGATTCCTCCCAGAAGGGTGAATATTCCCAGTACCCAGAGCGCGATTGTCAGAATGCCCGAAGCTTTGTTCATCTGCATGTTCTGGGTGAAGCGGTTCCATATCCAGATTGCGCTCTCGTCATCCGGAGCGGCGCGGTGAAGTTTGTTGATGATGGCCTTGAAGTTCTTCTCGAAGGCTTCGTTCTCCTCTTCCGTCTCCAGCCCGTGGAAGGTGAAGGTCAGGTCGTCTATCTCCTTGCCCTTCGCGTAGATGGTCTTGACCGTGGTGTAGGGGGCGTAGAAGAGGTTGTTGTCCTGCATCTCGTTGGCTCTCACTATGCCGACTATCTGGAATTGGAGATTGTTGATTTTTACGCGTTTCCCTATTACCGAAGCCAGATCGACTTTTTCCCCGAAGAGAATCCTGATCATGTTGTCCGGGAGGACAACCACCTTGCGCTGGTCGGTGATATCCTTGTCGTTTATGAATCTTCCGTGGGTGAGGGGTATCTTCTCCATCTCCATTCTGGCCGGGAAGTTGCCTTCTATGTATCCTCTGACGTGTTTTGTGCCAAGGACTACGGTGTCACTCGCTCCCACGGTAGATGCAACCTTGTCTACGATTCCCTTGAAGTTCTTGCCTCGGGTTACCTCTATGTCCTTGTCGTCAAGAACGATGCGGCGCCCCTGCGCGAGTCCGTCATAGGGCTTTGACGTCCATCCTCCTCCTACCATCATGCTGTTGGTGGCGAAGGTCCCGCCCTGTTCGCTGAAAGCGTTCAGCAGACCGTTTCCGGCGCCCAGCAGTACTATGAGCATGAAGATGCCCCAGGAGACGGCCAGACCCGTAAGGCAGGTCCTGAGCTTGTTACGCCGGACGGACTCCCATATTTCTACGAAAAGGTCTTTCATCAGTCATTAACTATTAGTCCGTCGCTGATATGTATTCTGCGGTCTGTCTGTGCCGCCACGCCTGAATCGTGGGTGACTATGACCATTGTGATCTTTTCCGTGCGGTTGAGTTCCTTCAGCAGGGCCATCACCTCTTTCGAAGTCTTTGAGTCGAGCGCTCCCGTAGGTTCGTCCGCAAGGATTATCTGGGGATGTGTTATGAGGGCCCTTGCAATGGCCACCCTCTGTTTCTGACCGCCGGACATCTCATTGGGGTAGTGCTGCGCCCAGTCCCTGAGTCCGAGTTTTTCCAGATACTGCATGGCGAGCTCGTGGCGCTTCCTGCGGGGCACTCCCTGATAGAAGAGGGGCAGTTCCACGTTTTCCACGGCAGTCTTGAACGAGATAAGGTTGAAAGACTGGAAGATGAATCCTATCATCCTGTTCCTGTAGGCGGCGGCCTGCTTTTCCGTCAGGTTCTTGATAAGGGTCCCGTTGAGGTGGTAGGTTCCGCTGTCGTAATTGTCCAGAATGCCGAGGATATTGAGCAGAGTGGATTTTCCGGAACCGGACGCACCCATGATGGAAACGAACTCCCCCTGTTCGATATTCAGGTCTATGCCCTTCAGAACGTGCAGAGGCTGCCCGTTGTTATAGGTCTTGTTTATGTCTTTCAGCTCTATCATAATGTGTTTGTAAGTGTATCACTGAACTAATACACTGCAAAAATATTGTGAATTTTTTTAATCTGCAATATATATTCAAAAAAAATGCCGTATATTTGCAATCCCGTTTGACAAAATGTGGTAAGACTGGAGAGGTGGGTGAGTGGCTGAAACCAGCAGTTTGCTAAACTGCCGTAGGGGTAACCCTACCGCAAGTTCGAATCTTGTCCTCTCCGCTATTTCAAGGGTAACGAGTTGCGATGCAACGAGTTACCCTTGATTAGTTTTAAAATCATAGACGCTGTATAGACGGTAAATAAATTTGATTGTTGAACCATTTGCATTCTTCATCCCAAAGAATGTAAAAAAAATGTGTGCAGCACGAAAAAAATTAAACTCGCTCAGCGAGGTACTGAAATTCACTTATCCCAAACTTCACACCGGCTCAAAGTGGTTCGTTGACTTCTATGCCTACGACCCCGCAACAGGAAGCATGCGCCGCAAGAAGTTCCACCTTGACAACATCGCGAAAGTAACGGAGCGCCGCAGACGAGCCAACGAGATGATTGAGTCGCTTATCTCACTTTTAAGGTCGGGATGGTCCCCATGGATCAATGCCGAAACCAACAGAAGCTACACTTTATTGTCGGATGCCATCGAAAGATATGAGGCATACATCGAAAGAATGCCGAAATACAAGACTCGCAAATGCTACACCTCCCGACTGAATATCTTCAAGAAGTACAACTCCAGCAGGCTTTTACCTATCCGTTACGTGTATCAGTTTGATACGGCATTCGTCAGCGACTTCCTCGATTATATATTTTTGGATCGAGAGACAAATGCCCGCACGAGAAACAACTACCGACAATGGTGCTCGTCGCTCGCTGCATTCTTTATAGAGAAGCAATACCTGACTACGAACCCTGTTGACAAAATCAAGCCCATTGCCGAGACAGGTAAAAAGCGTAAACCTCTCACAGTACAAATGCTTAAAACACTGGAAAAGCATTTGCGTGATTCACACCCATACTTTTATCTTGCATGCATGATGGAATACTACACTTGCATACGACCTGAGGAACTGACACATGTGAAGCTGTCTGACATCAATATCAAGGAGCAGTCCGTATTCATCAGCGGCGAGGTCTCCAAGAACAAGCATGATGGCAAGGTGGGTCTCAACGACAAACTCGTGCTGTTCATGATCGAGCTTGACATCTTCAAATACCCGAATGACTATTACCTCTTTGGACCAAGAGTTTCCCACCCCTCTGAAACACGCAGCGACAGCGAGATGTTCCGCCGTCGCTGGAATACGCTTGTGCGCAAAGGTCTCAAGTGGGATGACTGCTATCAGTTCTACAGTCTCAAGGACAGCGGTCTGCGTGACCTTGCCAATTCGGAAGGCATAGTCATTGCCAGGGACCAGGCACGCCACAACGATGTGGCGACAACCAACAAGTATCTGCAGGGGCGTGACGCTCCCGTCCACGACGAGACAAAGCATTTCAAGGGAAACCTCTAACCCAACCTATAGAAGTAACCCGTGACTAATGGTGACACTCCTGCCGCCGTGATGCTGTACTCGAGTTTCTCACATGCGAATCGCTGGTTGTTTATTATAAACGCTCCTGACGCTCTCAGAACATCCCGCGAGATAAACTTGATACAGTATTTGACAGTTGTGTCTATCACCTGACCGTCATCAAGGCATTGGTTTGCTATGGTCTGGGCATTGGATAAGTCGGCAAGAGAAATATAACCAGGCTGCAATACATCTTCAATGCCTGCGCCAATATCATTGACGAGATAGCGGGTGTATGGGTATATGCGGGGATATGGCCCGAAAATCGTCTCGTTACCTCTTTTCGCGACAACCGAATATAGTCCGTCAGGCACCATTGCCACAAACATTTTGTCGATAGTGGTGCCTTTTTCTACTGTTGCCTCTCCCTCGATGAGCGCCTGCAGGTCGGTACTGTCAGATGTTACTCCTCCTATGAGGTCTGCACCGACGTTCTCACGGTCTTCTACAATGATCACATCTACAGAACCTTCGCCCACGACTGTGTCAAACCATTTGCCATCGCGTTTTGTTGTCTCGACAAAAAGCACCTTCTGCTCGGCAAGCTGGGCTGGCACAATCTTCAGCTCAATGTCTATGTCCGAAGTTTCCTCCTTGCGTTTTAACGGGCGCAGCTGGTTCACCTCTTTGAACACATATTCAGAAGAATCCTCAATATAATAGAGGATGAACTGATGGCCATCAACAACAAATATCTTGTTCTTGTCGCTTGGGTTGGCTCCGCGGACAATGTACTGGTGCATCTGCTCCAGTGTCGTGAACGTGGTCTTGTCAATAGTAGCGACTTCCATGATTTCATCACTGATATGAGCCATGCCGTCGCCCATGTCAGCCCACCCTACATTGCCGTTGCTGATGTCTGTAGTCTCATCTTTGTCAACCTCGACGGTATATTCATCAACAACCTCGTTGATGACCGTAGGCGATGAATCTTCCCACCATTGCTTACGAGACAGGATACGGCTTGTCTTGGTTACCTCATCCACCTCAATGACGATGCCCATGAAATGCTCTATCTGAGTAAGGAACTCGTTGAGTGTCCAGTGCGGCAACGCCTTGGCTATCTCACGACGATTGTTTGCACAGGCTATGAATATGCGGGGAAATATGTCATTGCTGTAGTATAGGAAACGCAAAGAGTCAATGTCATCATCCATGGGGTAGCCCGCTGCGCTTAAGATTTTTCGCAATGTCCTGCACAGCATGGGCTGGAATGAGGGACACACCTGCGGGAAATCGCCGCCAGGTGTTGCCTGGTTGGGCCACGTGAGTCTATACTCGGGAAAGTAACTGTTGCCGTGTTTACGCATCACCACCTCATTGCAAAGCAGGCCGCTCTCGCAGTATGAGTTCCACTCGCTGTTTGAGTTTATAACGGGGAAAGCCACTCCTCTGTTCTCGTGCGCGTCATATCCCTGTGATTTGTCAAACGACCACCAGCGCGCTTTCCACCATTCATAAGCCCGTTGGGCCTCTGCCTCGTCCTGGCTCTCAGGTGCGTTGCTGTAGCGCAGCTGTGTCGTGTCCATCCAATCAATAAATGCGCGAAACATCGCAGTGCCCTTCTCGGTCGGGAAAACCCAGTTTGCCATCTCGCTCTGCCAGTCGCCTAGGTCCAGCTCGTCAATATACAACTCTCCGCCTTTGGCATAGAAGTTCATCTCACTGTTGCCGCCCAGCAGTTGCACCTTTACGGCGGTATCGGTAACCTGGTTTATGATTGCCTTCCCATCAAGCAGCGTGATGTTGTCCACTCGCAGGACAGCATGGTATTCCTGGAACTGTGTCTCTACATCCTTGCGGTTGATGCTCCCGAATATGACACGGTTTTCTGCACACTGCAGCGGCAGTTCCACATCGTATGTATAACTGCCTGTCTTGTTGAAATACACGTTTTCGCGCGTGAGTTTGATGCTCACATTGTCGCGAAGCACTGCGGGTTTATCGTCAAGGAAAAGTTCTATCATCGTTTACGAAGTTTGATTGTTATCGTCACACACACTACTGCCATCGCTACACCTCCCAACCACATGAGTGCCTTCTGCCACCACAGCAGTTTGTTGGTCGTAACATATTCGGTGCGCGTCACTGTTACAGGCTTTTCTTTGGTATGCGTAGCGGTATCTGTTTGCGTGAGCACACGGTTTTGCTCTTGTCCGCGCTCGATCAACGATGTGCGGTCATGTCGCAACACGGGCAGTCCCAGCGTCGCAACCGTGCTTGTATCAATATACATCGTGTCCACCATCCACACCCTCTCGGTCTGCCTGATGGTGTCTGTTGCTTTGACAACGCTGGATATGTATATCGAATCATGAACCGTAACAGGCACTTCGACACGCTCAATGGATTTATGGCACCTGCAGCCAGCAAGCGCAAGTGCCATAAATAGTAAGCTCATTAGTCTCATTTCCCAAACACCTGATTGATTGCATCAAAATGCAGTTTGACAATCGCTTCTTTGCCAGTTGGCGAGGTAAGGAAATCAACATCGTCGCGATTGTCCTGGAACAGGTTCTCTGTAAGGACTGCGGGACAAGCGGTTTCGCGTAGCACATAGAAATTTGCCTGCCAATAATGTTCGCCGGGAATAGAGCGGTTTCCGTGCAGGTTCCTGCTAACCGCAAGCTCACAAAAAGTCTTCGCAAGATTCTTGCTGGTTGCCGAACACGAGCGTGCCACATATACTGCGAAACCTCGGGCGTCAAGCCATTTGCCTCCGCTACCGGCTGCATTGACATGGATGCTCACATACACACAGTTCTGCGTGCCGTGTTTTGCACAGATGCCATTGACAAACCTGCAGCGCTTTGCAAGCTCGTTTACCTGCGGTGTCGGAACAACATCCTCCGGCATATCAACGAAAACTGTATAACCCGCAGCCTCGAGTCTCGGTTTCAGGATGCCGATAACCTCACGACTGAACTGGTACTCACGAAACTTCTTATCGGGCGAGCATTTGCCAGGTACATTGCTGCCATGGGCAGTGCCAAGGATAATGATGCGTTTAGTTGTGCTGTTCATTTTTGTCTCCTTTCTTTTTTAATTGTGATAAATCAATGTCAAAGTGGCGCGAGGTCTTGTCGACCATGATTTGCTGCAGTATTATCGCCCACTTTGCTCCATTGCAGCTGCTGATGTTCTCGAGGCTGCTCCATGCCTGCCAGCCTATAACCATACCGGCTGCCACCTTGAGGGCGTTGAATGGGAGCCAGTCGGTGACATAGACCTCGAGGAAGAACGAGAAGATGAGCAGCATGTAAACCTGGATCATCGTAACAATGACATCACCGAAGCGGCTGCTCTTGAACTTGCCAGCGTTTTTTGTTGCCTTCTCTGGGTAGGTTTTCGCTACACGCTTGCCAAGCTGCCAGGCCGTGAAGCAGTCAAACAGTACGGCAGCGGTACACAGTGCTATGTACGGCAGCGTGGGAGACAGTGCCGTGATGATGGCACTGAAGCATGTGAATAACATACGACTTGTTAAATCAGTGTTCATGATAGCTTTATTTTAGGGATTGTATGAATGCGTCTGCTTCGGCCTTTGCCTTACGGTTGGCATCGATGGCTTCGGTAATGTGTTGCGTCATCTGGGCGATGAACGCATGCACCTCAGTGATGTCGGCAAAGGTGTGCAGCACTGGGGCTTCATCGGTGCCGAGCTTGATGGTAGGCATGAAGCCATTGTTCTCGGCGTTCATTGCCCACATGGTGTAGTTAACCTGGTTTTCTGCGCTTAGCCAGACGAGCCTGCCGTGCCACCTCATGCCTTGGGTGATTTGCTCCTTGGTGTCGGCATCAATCTGCGCGAAAATCACTTGCCTTACCTCTTCGGGCGAAGGGCGGTGCTCAAAGGTATGGCAGTAGGACCAACCATACTCTGTGTCTTCGACTTCGGTGTAGCCGTAGTAAACGATCCAACGGCTGCGACCAATCTGCTTCAAGCTGTCGTTGCGGATGACAGTTCCAATTATCTTTTCCATAAAAATCAAGTTTATACAGCAAAGATAATATGCCTTACCGGGCGGTAAAAAGACAGCCGCCCAGTGACTGAACACCGGGCGGCCGTTGATGCTATCGCAATGGTCAGGTAAATCGGTACTTGACCTTGTTGCCGTCGAACACTTCGCTCACTATAGTGGTGAGAATGGGGAATATCTTTTCCCCGGTCTCATCCTCCTTGAGCGCAATCTGGTCGAGGATGTTCTGCATTTCCTCGCTCGTGGTGAAAAACTTGCCCCATTCGTTTGTCTGCGGGTCGCGGATGCTGACCACATAACGGTCGGCACCGTAAGAGGTGTTAAGACCTGTTTCAAAGTCATGCACCTCGATTTCCTTGTTAACGATGGCACCCAGTCGCATCACTTTGCCCGGAAAACGCTTCTTGCCGTCGGCAGGAGTGAAGCTGATGCCTAATTCACTGAATTTCTTCATGTCTTGGTTAGTTATTGATTTATAAAGATGATTGCAGTCGGCATGAACGGCCATGCCCTTGAAAGACCCCATGAGCTGCACGCGACGCTTGCGGCTCTTGACCTTTGCCATGCGGCGGGCGAACTTCTGCTTGATGCGTTTGCGCAGCAGGGCGTGAGTGCCGTAGTTGACATACCCGAGGAAGTCAAGCCCTTCAGAGAGCGGGCGCACCGCCTCATTCCCCTTGACGGTGAGGTTGAGCGCAGCAACCTGCTCGTGCAGCACTTCGCGCCAGTACCACAGCTTTTCTTTGTCTGGAGCCAGCATCACGATGTCATCGCAGTAGCGATAGTAGTAGCGAACATGCAAGACCTCTTTCATAAAGTGGTCGATGCCGCTGAGCATCAGATTACCGAAGCACTGCGATGAGCGAAGCCCGATGGCGAGTCCATGGGGCATGAGCCTTACGAAATTTTCAAGGATAGGCAGGAGCACGGGGTCTTTGATGTGGCGACGGATCTGCGACATCATGATGTCCTGGTCGATGGACTCATAGAACTTGTTGATGTCGCATTTGTAGAAATAGCGTGTCCCGTCGGGATCGAGGCGTATGTCTCGGCTGATGGTGTTGAACAGCATGTGCATCCCTCGCCCGGGGATTGATGCTGCGCTTGTGGGAATGACGGTGCGGTAGATGATTTCGTCCACTACATTCATGATGGCATGGCAGCCGATGCGCTCGAAGATGGGCGGTGCCTGCACCTTGCGCTCCTTTGGTCCGTCGGTGACCAGGATGTCATTATAGCTGGTGATACGAAAGGAACCCTCGGCGATTTGTTCACCCAGAGTGCGCACCACCTCGTCTTTCTTGGCCTTGAACGCCTCGCGGCGGTGTTTGTTCTTGAGATTGCCAACAACATCATCGAAACTGCTGAGCAGGTTGCCCGGCTCGATGATGCGTGCAATCAGGTTGCCGTATCTTTTCATCAGCCTTCAGGACATGTGGCCCGATGACGTTCACCCCCTCGATGGGGATTACCAGCCACCGCATGGCCACGGTTCTTTTGTTCCGGCTTTCTCGCTATGGAGGTTTGCCGAGGTTCAGTCCCCTCGCCCATGGCTGTGGCGACACCGTCGCCGTGCCAGAGGAACGATTGTCACGCCTATGCCTCTGCACAGGGGTGTAGTCTTGAAAATTAACCGCGAGCCGATGTTGTTGTTCGCGTTCGAGGAGTCGTTTGTCGCATTGACGTTCACGAACCCGTTGTTCGCATTGTTGTTGTTGCCGGAACGCGCCACAACACGGCCAACTTGGGGACTTCCACCTTTTTCGGGTGCAAAGTTACTAAAAATAAAAAAAATCCGACCCGCAAAGCGGGTAAAAAAGAGTGGGAGCAGTCCTGCTCGGCCTCTCCACTGACGATTAGCGGAGGCGAACGCTACTCAACGAACTCGACCGCGCCTCTGAAGGCTAACCGCGAGCCGATGTAGAAGAACGCGTACGAGGAGTCGTAAGTCGCATTGACGACCACGAACCCGTTGTTCGCATTGTAGCTGTAGCCGGAACGCGCCACAACACGGCCGGTGGAGGCGGTGTCTTCCTGCTGGTCGCAGAAGAATGTGTCATAGTTGGAATTTGAAACAAGGCGGCTCGGCACAACATCGCAGTAGCGTCCCCAGCGCACGCGGCAAATCTCGGTGCTGCCGCTCACGCCCTGCACGGCGCGCTCGCGGCCGTCGGGCATCTGGATGTGCCACACATGGTCAGCAACGCTGCCAGTCGGCACAGTGCATTTGTTGCGGAAGTAGGCGGCAAAGCTGGTTACATTCACGGCTACGCTGTCCATCCACTCGCGGCCGTTCGCCCACCAGTCCTCAAGGCACAGGGTGCGCGGACGCTGACCCGACACGCTCTCTCGCTTGGGACTGCGGAAGGTCTCGCCGCCGCTCGAGAGCGTATTGGTGCCGCCGGTGACAGTGCCATAATTTACACCGACACCATTCACTGCCTGGCAGTTGCGACGGCCATAGAATGCCATCCACAGCACATCAATGTCCTTGTGCATCTCGTAGTCAACAAGCTGGTAACCTGCACCGCGGCACTTGGCAAGGTTGCTGAAGTCCTTGAAAGTGCGGTTCATCGACAGCGTGCTCTGCGGCAGACCCACGACAAGATTACCCTGCTCATCATACTTCCAATACGGAGAAGTAGTTGTGGCATTGTTCACACCGTAGAGCGGTGACTGGCCACTTACCGAGCGCAGGCGCCACAGCGCGTCCTTGGTAGCCTTGTACATGCCCACGAGAGCAAACTCATGCTCTACCCAGTCGGGCTCGATGGCTTCCACTGCATCGCTGTCAACGGCTATGCACTCCTGGGACTCAAGACCGCGCACGGCGGTGAACACGAAGTCAACCGCTCCGTCGGGAACGGCAACGAAAACATATTCGCCGCTGATGAAGTCGTTCTGGGCGTGCGACACGAGCGGAGCGACTGTGCTCATCACCTTGCCCTTCGCGTCGAGGAAGGCACAGCCCACCGTGCTGCTGTTGATGCTCGGCCAGCGCACCTGCTTCATGCCCTCCACATTCATGCGGTACACATTGTTGGTGCTCGATGTGTCAAGGGATGATGCGTTGAAAGCACTGCCTTCGGGGAAATTTTCCACGAGTAGGCTCGCGAACTCGGCAATCATCAGGTCGGCAAGCGGGTGGCGCTCGATGCGGCTGTAGCTTGGCAGCGGACAGTGGTCCTCGCTCGACAGGCACAGGTACTTCTTATTGTGCAGGTGGTCGTTGATGCCCTTGTACCAGTACCGGGGCATGCCCACGAAGATGTCGTGCCCAACGCCGCTTGAGTCTTCAAGGTCGCTGGTGGTACGGCCGTCGGCGAGCACGTTGATGTCCTCGTCGCTTATCTGGCGCAGCTTCATCTTGCCGCCGGCAAACTCGCCCTTGTAGGCGTGTATGCTGTCGATGATGCGGGTGATGTGACCGCTGGGAACATAGCCCACCTTGCCGTCGCCGTCGTAGGTGCCGTTGTCCAGGTTGGTGATGTTGGCATCATAGCTCAGTGTCTCGTCAAACTCGATGACGGTGCACTGCGCATTGTGGATTGAAAGGTGCTCATAGTAGGCTTGCAGCTGGGCAAGGCGGTCGGGATCCATATACGAGGTGAGGCGGTAAGTGCCGAATAGTTCGGGCTTGCCGTTGCGGTTCTCGGCTCCCTTCACTCCTTTGTTCATCATGTCGATGAGCGCCTGGCCGTCGCCCGTGAGGTTGATGTCGGTGATGCGCACATACTGCAGCTGGTTCCCTGCCGTGGCGAGGATGTCGCCCAGCAGGCGCACTGCGTCAAGCCTCGGGCAGCTCACGATGTTCACCGTCTGGATCTGAGCATACCCGTCGAGCGTGATACCCTCGTAGGTGAGGTTGGGCAGGCGGTCAAACTGCAGCTGCACCAGCGTCTCGGGCAAGTGCATTCTGCGTATCACGCTTGCCGTCGGCAGGTTGACCGCAGTGATGCGGGAACCCTGGGCCTCGATGCGCTCAAGCGAGCGGCAACCGCTCACGTCGAGCGAACTCTGCAGCGTGGGACAGTTGACCACGTTGATGTACTTCAGCAGCGGGTGGTTGCCCAGCGTGAGTGTGGCGAGTTTGCCCGTGTAGCCTGGTGTGGCATTGCCCACGGTAAGCGACTCGAGGAGGCGGCAACCGCCCACCACGAGCGTTGTGGGATAGAGCACGCTCAGGTCGCCCAGGTCGGCGATGCGGTCGGCTTGGTAGATATAGGTCTCGGTGTCGTTCGGTCGGCTGCCTGCAGGGGCGGTGAAGGTGTACTGCTGCCCCTTGCGCACAAGGCGGCTCGAGTAGCCGGCATTGCCCGAGAAGCGGAAGCCGAAGTACCAGTCCTGCGCGGCGGTGACTGTCACTTCTACCTTGCTGGGGACGCTGCTCGCACCCTCGGTGTTGGCTCGCAGGTACACCGCGCTGTCACGGTAGGAGCCTGTGCAGCGCTTGGCGTTGATATAGGCGAAACGCTCGCTCAGCACCCACTTGCGGTGGTGGGCACGAGAACCCTGGGCGATGTCGAGGTAGTTCTGCGCCTGGCCGTCGCCCTGGCCGGCTACGCCGAAGCTGTCGATGTACTTGTAGCGTGAGTCCTCGTTGTAGATGGTCTCGCACCACTGGTCGCTCTGTCGCTCGTTGAACCAGTAGAGAGCACGGGCATAGATGAAATTGCCCTGTGCGGTAAGCCGCTCGTAGTTTGTGGTCTTGTCGGCATCCATGGTCTGCTCCACGAGGTTCCACAGCGCGCTGCTCTCTCCGTTGAACACCTGCTTGCCCAGAGCATCGGTGTCGTGCAGCTCGGCGTAGGGCGTGAACTGGATGCGGCCCTCGTTGTTGAGCGTGAGGATGGTGTCGTTGTCATAGAAGATGGGATAGCACAGACCGTCGTAGAACGCCCACATCATGTTCTTTGCGCCCTGGTCAACGGCAAGCAGGCCCTCGCGCAGGTTGTCGTAGGCAAGCAGCATGTCCTTGTGGAAGTAGTTGCCCGCCTCGGTTACGAACCTTGCCTTGCGCTCTGCCACTTGCTGCTCGGTGAGCGTGGTGTCGGTGATGTCGAGCGACACGAGCCAGTCAACGATGCGCTTGAGCTGCGCAGGCACCTTGCCGCGGCCATAGGCGGCGTTGAGGTCGTCGCAGTCGGGATAGCGTGGCTCGAAGGCGCCGCCCCAGTAGGGGGCATGGCGCGTGCCCTCGCTGTCCACGGGGAGTGAGTCGCCGTCAAACCAGTCGGCAATGTCGTCGCCGGTGACCTGCGAGGTGAAGTCGCTCGAGTGGAACAGGCACATCGGGTGGCCGTTGTTGGTGAACTCCCAGCACTCGGCGTTGTTCTCGATCAGTTTGCCTGACTTGGCTTCGGCAAGCCCCTGGGCAAGGGCGATGGTTGCACCGGCACGGTTGCGCCAGTTCTTCGCCTCGGCATCCCATTGCCACAGTTCGCCCATGTCCTGCCATGCGCCCTGCTCGGCGTTGTACTTCGCGAGGTGGTTGAGGTGGGTGCTGTCGGCAGCCGCCGCTATGAGATACATCAGCTCACCGCCTTCGGCCGCTTCGAGGGCATCGGCATCGCCCTGCAGCTGCGACAGCGTGCCTTGCCACAGCAGGTAGTCGCTGCGGTTGACCATGGCGTCGTTGTAGCCGGCGATCTTCTCAAAGCCGAAGGTGTCGGCAGTCGACTTGTCGTTGTTGAAGTTGTACTTGCCTATGAAGGTGCGGGGGCTGCTCTCGGTCTCCTGGTGGAACATGAGCACGGGGAAACCGAAGATGGTGGTGCGCACCGTGGGGTCGATGTGCTGTGGCGGAGTGAGGATGCCGGTAGATGACAGCACCTCGCCTATGAAGTTGGCGGCACCGGTGTTGTGCGTGCCGCTGGACTCGGCAAAGTCGGCCTTGAGGCAGAAGGTCTTCACGGCTTTCTGGGGCACGAGGTTGCCATGGCCGTCAACGCCGCGCAGGGCATATTTCTTGGCCGTCGAGCCGCTGTGCGTCAGCGTGATGTCCTCCAGGAACTTGAACTTCCAGTTCTTGCGGGGGTAATACTGCGACGAGGTGCCTTGCACGTCGTTCTGCACCTTGTTGCACGAGAATGAGCATTCGGGGTGCTGGCGGTCTTCATAGATGACCTTGGTGTCCTTCTTCTTGTCGCCCTTGAACTTGGGAAGCGTCCCCACGAAGGTGATGCACGGTATCTGCTGCACCGCTTTCTCGTAGTCCACGGCATCGGCGTTGTCGTCGTTCATGATGTCGTTGCGCTCCAGCTTGGCAAACATCACCGTGGTGTCGTCCATGTCGGCGATGTAGTTGTTCACCATCTGGCGCATGCCCAGCGAGGTGTTATAAACCCTCACGTTCCAGATGTCGAGGTCACACAGGCGGTTGCCCATGCTGATGGCCACCGGCTCGTTCTGCACGAAGTAGTCGCTCGTGTCATACTGCTGAATGCCGCTCAGCACGCCGTCGAGGTACAGCAGCATGAAGCGCTGCTCGTCCACGCGCTGGATCACGAAGCCCACCCTCACGCGTTCGCCTTGCTTGAACTTGCTGCTCACGCGCTGGCGCAGCGCACTCTGCAGGAAGCATTCCTGGGCGGTGATTTCAAAGCCCACCGTGCCGTTCATGCACCCTATGAGCACTGCATCGGCATCGTGGCAGTTGGTGGCGGTGAACTCTACCTCGATGGTCTTGCCCTCGAGCTTGCAGTCCTCGGCAAAGATGTTGAGCGGGATGCGGCACTGCGCTCCCCCGGCGAGGTGGAGCGACACGAGGCCCTTGCCGTCGGCTAGCCAGCCGCTCTGCGTGTCAAAGGGGCAGTCGGTGAACTCGGCCGCCGTGGTGTTGCCGTTGGCATCGGTAAACGACCACTCGCCCTTGTTCGAGGCGGCGTTACTGCGACCGCTTGCGGTGAGATAGAGCGCAAGCGCTGCCGTCTCGGCGGTAATCTGGTGAGAAGCGGGTACCACTTCCACCTCTATGTCACGGGTAACCTCACCGCACTTGATCGTGAGCGTCGAGGTGCCTGCCTCGCGGCTGCGGTGGCTCACGGTGTGGCGGTTGCGGTCCACGTCCATCGAGGTGAGGACTACGCCGTCAAGCAGCACTTCGATGTGCGATGTGATGCTTGCAGGGTCGTAGATGGCAAACGGCACGCTCAGCGTGTCATACTGGGTGACCTTCACCTTGTCACACTCGGTGGCGATGATGATGTCGCCTGTGCCCTGGCGGGTTATCATCAGGTCAAAGTAGAGGCGGTTGCTCGTGAGCATCACGCCGTCGGCAATCTCGCGCTCGGCCCACACTTCGAGGGCATGCGCTCCATGGGCGAGACCGGCAGTGGGGATGTCCTTGATGCTGGTGGCTCCGCTCGAGGTCACTGTCATGGTCGACAGCGGCTCGCCGTCGAGGGTGAAGTTCACGACTTTGGCTCCGCTGCCGTTGACCGTGAAGCGGAAGGGTATCACTGTGCCGCTCTCGGTGAGGGTGGCGAGCGAGTAACTGCTGGCGATGCCCAGTGTCACCACTGTTATCTTGATGTAGGCGCTCTGTGCCACCACGCCGTCGTCGGCTGTGATGCGCACGCGCACGCTGTTGGTGCCCACGGTGAGCCAGGGCGACACGTCAAACGAGCCTATGCCCTGCACCACGTCCTTGCTCTCCACGCTGCTGCCGTTCACGATGAGCTCGGCACGGCCGCCCAGCTGGTCATCGACGCCTGTGGTGATGTTGTAGTGGTGCCAGGTGAAGTCCACGGTGCGGGTGTCGCCTTCCTTGAGGGTGGCGATGAGCCCGTTGTCGATGGTCAGCTCTATGGCTGAGGGGGTAATGTCGCTGCCTCCGCCGCCCGTGGGGATGGTGACGCTGTTCATCACGTTGCCGTCAGCGTCCAGCAGGGAGAGCTGGTTGGTCGAGGCATCAAACTGGAACCCGGCGGCAAGGCCGCTCTGCATCTGCTCGAGGGCTGCGCTCACGGCTGCATTGCCCACGGGGTTGCTGCTTTCCTTGTTGAGCACATCATCCACGGTGACGCTGTAGGAAAGGCGCACGAGGCCGTCACGACCGGGCGTTACAGGGTCGCCGTCGTTGAACTGCACGCCGCGCACTGTCGATCGCCAGGCGGTCTCGTCGGCCCAGTCCTCGAGGCGCATGCCGCAGAACTGCCATGTCTGCCATTCGCCCGCACCGCTCATGAAGGTGATGAAGCGGCCGCTGGCGCGCAGTTCCTCGGGCACTGCCGCTGCCGCTGTGCCGCGGTTGTAGTAGCCCTCGGCCTTGGGGACGAGTTCGTTCACGTTGACCACATTGCCCGTGGTGCTCCCGCTTGCGCCGAAGGGCTGCCACGATGCCTTGTCGGTCCACGAGCCGCCCTGCCATTGCCAGTTCTCGATGCCGCCGTCGGTGAGCAGCGTGATGACCACCCCGGTGACGCGCGCGGCACTGTGCTGGTCGCCGTCGGTCAGGGCGAGGAAGGTGTCGAGCGTCAGCGCATGGCCTTGTCTGCCCGCAAGCATGTTGCCGTTGAAGAAGAGGCGAGGCTTCAAGCCGTCCTCGGTGGCGGCGGTGCGGGCGGTCAGCCCGGCGATCTGCGCGCTGAAGTCCTTGCCCATGGGAGCAAGCTCGGCACGCTCTTCCTGGTAGTAGTAGAGGGTGTCGGTGCTCGTGCACACATACGCCTTGAGGCTCAGCGGAGTGTAGTCCTCTCCGCTGTAGAGCGAGCGGTCGGCCCAGTCGAGGTAGTAGTTGTAGAGGGTGTTGAAGTCGGCAAGGTCTTTCACCGCCAGCAGCTGGGCGTCGGTGAGGCGCGTTGCCACTGCGGGATTGGCGGCGGGTGCCTTGGGGATGGCGGGCGTGAGTTCGGCCATCAGCGACGATACCGCCACGGCGGTGCGCACGCCCAGCACAAACTGGCGAAGGCTCTCCACATAGAACACCTGCGCGTTGTCGTCGGTGCTCTTGCTCTCACTCTTGCCGCTCTTCACGGTCACAGCGCCCAGCACGGCACTGAACTCAAGCACATTGGCGAGGTTGTCGGGGATAAACTCCCCGGGCACCTTGCCGTTCCCGTCGAGAGGAGCAATGCCGCCCGCCTTGCCTATGCCGTCCAGCACATCGGTAATGCCCTGAAGGGCTTGCGACGCTGCACTGGCGGCGGTGTCTGCCGCCTCTTCGGCTCTCGTGGCGGCGGCGCTCACCGTGGCAAACTGTTCCATGGCAGCAGCCACTGCCTGCACAGCGCTATTGACCTCGGCAAGCTGGGCGGGGGTGAGCAAGCCCGCATTGGCACTCGATGCAGCGGGGATGGTGATGCTCTTGCTCACAGTGTTCCCCTCGTCATCTACTGTGCGGTAACGCACCACATAGTTGCTCTCGCTCGTGCTGGTCGTGATTGTCGAGGCATCAACAATCTCCATCGGTAACACGGCAAGGCAACTCTGGATGAAGTCGACAAACATCTTGCCGACTCGAGCCGCGGTGTTCTCGTGCTCCTCGGTGGCATCGCGGATCACTGCGGCTTGTTGCAATAAGTTGCTTAGTTTACTCATTGTTTTATGATTTTAGTTAATTAAACGCATTGCAAATTTAACGACTGCGCTCTGCTCAAAAAAAGACAACACCGCCCTCAGCGGGGCAGTGCTTTGTTCGCGTTCTCCAGTGCTTCGCATATCACTGCGGCGGCTTCCTCGCCCACCATGTGCGCCATCGTCTCTTTCATGCGCATCAGCGACGCAAACAGTTTAGGATTGAACCAGTCGCGCTTCTCCCTCGGCTCGCCGCTGGTGTAGTGCCCGCCCCAGGCAGGGCCCACCTTGCGAGGACGGTCCAGGCGGTGCTCCTTGCGGTAGGCCGCGCCCAGGAACGGCAGGTCGCCGCCGTTATTCCTGTGGTAGCCGTTGCCCACGCCGTAGGCCTGGTAGATGCCGTAGCTCAGGAACCGCAGCACGATGCTCGCGCTCAGCCCGTCATGGCTCACGCTCTCGCTGAACGACTGCATCAGCGCACCCGTCCGCCTGATGTTCCACATCTGCAGCTTGTCCTGCCATATCTGGGTCATCAGTTTCGCCCAGTTGTCTATCCACAGCTGTTGCTGGCGCTCTATCTCTTCTTTCCTCAGCTCTGCCATTCGCTTGCGTCATATGTTAGGTCAACTGGCTCGCTCACCTCCACCATGAAGTACAGCCCGGTGCAGCCGTTCAGGAAATACTGGCCCAGCTCGCGGCTCAGCACGCTCTCGGTGCGCAGGTACACCAGGTCGTTGCTCAGCGCGTCCTCGTCCGTCAGCATCCGCGTCAGCAGCTGCTGCATCAACTGGCGGCACTTGCCCAGCGCCGTCTCATAGCTGCTCATGTCTTTCATCGAGTAGCGGTGCAGCAGGAACACCGTCACCGTCCGCTTCTTGAACCAACCGCCGTTGCGGCCCCTGAAGGTCGCCCCGTCATTGGTGTCGTCCACGCAGAAAAAAGCATTCGCCGTGCGGAACTGTTGCAGCGGGCCCTGCAGGGTCTCGATACCCGAGCAGGTGCACCACTTGAACTTCTCGGCCTGCGCCAGCTTGTTGCGCTCCCACAGCCCCTTGAAGTAGCCTATGTAGTCAAACAGTTGTTTTGCATTCATTTCTTCTTCATTTTGCGGTTAAACTCCTCGGCCTCTCGCGCCTTGGCGTCGAGTTCGGTCAGCGCGCGCCATGTGTCGGTACCCAGGATCTCGCCCTCTTTGGTCACGTCGCCGCCCGTCAGCGCCCTTATCTGGTTGTTCATCATGTCGGCCATCTCCACAGTGCCGCCTCCGTCGCTGGGCTTGAACAGGTTCGGGAACTGATGGGCAAACATCGCCTTTACTTGCGTCCACCACTGTATCACGCCCAGTTGCTCCCACATCTCCACCTTGCCCTTCAGCCCGGGATAGAGCAGCCGCGCAAGGTGCTTCACTGCCTCTTCGCTCTGGCTCTGCAATACACCCTGGTAGCAGTTCTCACATTGCAGGTAAGTCCCGAACTCCACCCCGTGCAACTCGGCTGGCAGGGCAGCCGCGCCATGCAGCCGGTCAGGGCGCACAGGGCGGCTGCCGGGCTCGTCCAGCCAGTTTAGGGTGTCAAGCATCCCGGGCACCAGCTCGGGGTTGAGCAGGAACTTCCGCCCTTTGCCGCCCTCCGTCGGCACGGTGCATTCCCATGCTTTCCCCGTGCGGTGCAGCGCTTTCAGCCCGGTCAAGTGCATCAGCAGGGCGAGGCGGCCGCGCCACGGCTCCTCGGCGCGCGCCTTGATTTTCAGCACCTCGGTCAGTTCCTCCTGGCTCAATTCAGCCCAGCCAGTGGGCAGCGTCAGGCTCAGCGTCTTGCCGTCACCCGAAAAAGTAGCACGGATCGTCCTTCTCATTCTTGTAGGGTTCAAAGGTGTTGGCGGCATACGCCGTCGAGTTTGCGTAGGTCCGGAATGTCTCGATGTTGCCGTCAAGCCACTCCACCAGTTTCTTCACGTGGTAGTGCGCCATCACGCTGTCACCGCTCGCGTCAGCGCCTATCACCTGCAGCACCTTGTGGATGGCTGTGTTCTGCATCGCCGTCGCGCTTCCCGTGCGCAGTGCGTCACACAGTTCTTGGTAGAACTCTCCTGAGATGCAGTGCTGCACCTTCGCCTCGGCAGCCGCAATCTTGGGTCGCCACTCGTCCAGCATCGAGCGGTGGCCGTTCGCCACGCCCAGGTACATCAGCTGCAGTCGCCCGTTCCACACCAGGCTGCGGAACACCTCCCTCGCCGTGTGGGTCTCCACCCACAGCTCATTGCCGCGAAGCATCGACAGCAGCTCGTCCACCGTGTCGTCAAGCGACCACTGCACCTGCTGCCGCAGGCGGTTCACGCGCTCGGCACTCGCCGGCGCAACGTTCTGGTTGCTCACCACCCCGAATCCGTTCTCGGTCAGCACAAGGTCCAGGTGCGCTATCGCCAGCTTATACGCCGTCAGGCACACCATCCGGTTGCACAGGTTCAGCAGCTGCAAGTCGTTCTCGCGCTCGCTATACAGGTCGCCGCCCAGCAGCGACTTCACCGACGCCTCGCCCTCGCTCAACTGCTCGGCTATCCGCTCAAACAGCGTGTCATCGGGCATCACAGCACTTGGCACATAGTATTCAAATTCTTGTCGCGTCATTGCTCGTTGTTATCTTGGTTTAGTGAAACTTCCTTTGCATCGGTCTTCTGGTCGAGGGTGGTGAGCATTATCAGCGGCACATCGGGTACAGCACGCTCTTGCCATCCGTTGTAGTAGATCACTACCCAGTGCACCTTCATCATGATGTCGTGCCACGACTTCTCAAGGCTCTGCTTGAGGGTGAAAAGTTCTCGCTTGTCACTGCCGCTGTTGTTGCTTTGCGACTTGCCGGGCGTTGCACCCACAAGGTTAGGGTGGATATTGTCGCCATAGCAAGTCATGTTGGCTGCCTCCTGAATATCCTCGCTCCAGTCGCCGCCTTCCTTGCTCGCGTCGATCACGTTGATCCGCACCATGCGGTTTTCCTTTCCGTTGGGGTCGATGTAGTAGCCCGTTATCCACACTTTGCCGCTGTTCTCAATGCCCGCAACAAAGTTCTTGATGTTCTCTTTCTCACGCTTGATGCGCTCGGCTTGCTTCAGCGGGTCGGTGATATTCTCCTCGTCACAGATGTTATACCAGTAGTCCCTATGCACCTCCACCTGGTACTTCACGCTCGCATGGTTGCGCAGCTTGGCTTTCTTGCCTGTACCTATCAGTCGCTTGATGTCAAACCAGTCGCCCCTGAAGATTGCCGTGTAATAGGGCACGGGGTAATACTGCAAGCCGGGAGTGGGAAAGCGCATCAGCACCGCAAACTTCCTCGTCTTGGTGCGCTCTTTCTTCAAGCCGTCCCAGCCGGGTGCTCGCCCCATCAGCACCTCGAGGTGACCCAGCGGGTCTTTCTCGTCGAGCAGCTGCAGCACCTCGATGTCCTTGGCGGTCAACCCGCGCTGGCCGCGCCAGTTGGCATAGAACACATGGTTGATGCGGCCTCGTGCATCGGCTTTCTCAAAGCGGCAGTAGCACGCCTCCTTGTGGCGCACCTGAACCACCTTGCTGCCGTCACGGCTCAGGATAATCACAGCAACCGCAAAGTAGAAGTATTTCATGTCGGTAGCCTGCTCCAGGAAAAACTCGGGAAGCGAGTTCTGGAACATCCACCGCTTCACCTCCATGTCGGTGGTGGGCTCGCCGCTCTGCGGGTCGTTGTAGCGCAGTCCGTTGCCATAGCACGTCAGCACGTTGAACAGCTTGTTCTGGCTCATGATCTCGTCAGCACCTATCAGTCGCATCATCTCAAACGGCAACTGGTCGTCGGCTCCGAATGGCACATACTGGTACTTGCCGCCATACTGCGGCAGGTTCCTCACCGCTGGCAAGCCGTCCTCGTCAAAGATGTCGCCGCTGCTGCTCACCTCGCTCATGATTGCAGCAACCTTACTCTTACCCACGGTGAATATCTCGCCCTTGGGCAACTGGATGTCTAAATCTTCTCTTTTCATCGGTATATTGTCATATTATTGATTTCAAACAGTGTCACGTCGCGGAACTCGCGTATCAGCCCGCTCTCGGGCAACTTGATCCGGTGCGTCCCCTTGCGCCAGTGGCTGCCCACGCATTTCACGCCGCGGTACTCCAGTATGTCACCCGTGCTCAGCTTCCACACGCGCAGGTCGCACGCATATCCCGCCTCAAGCAGCACAATGGCATCCTTGATGTGGATCACGCCTTTAGTTGTAGGTCTCATCAAATGTCGAGTCAAATAGTTTGGGAGCCCTCACGGCCATCAGGCGGGCGCTCAACTGCTCGGCTCGGCGCCAGGTCACAGTCATGTCGGCAACGGTGTCGTCGGCGGTGTTATGCTTCACGTCAACGCCTGTCACCACCACTGCGTCAATGGCAACGCCTTTGTTGAGCAGTAGCAACTCGCGGCTGCGGGCAAGGTCACGAACAAGCGCCACTCCGCTCGGGCGCAACGCTCCCGTCCAGCTCTTCACCGTGTCGGTCTCCTCCAGGTTATACATTCGCAGCTGGCCGTTCACCAGCGCTGTCTCTCTCACATAGTCGGGGTCGCTCTCTTGCATCCCGGCAAAATACACCGCCTCCCAGGCACCGAAGGCGTTGCGCATCAGCATCGCCGTCTCGGCTGTGGCAAGTGTGCTCACGCGGTAACGCATCGTGCGCTCTCCGGCCTTTACAGTGTAGCCCACAAGCCTGCCCATCGACAGGTCAACAAACTGTGCCGCGCTCACGTCAACCTCCGCCGCCTCGCCAGCCTGCAACTCAATGTCGAGCGTGCGCTGCACTGTTACCACCTCGCTGCCGTTCCAGTAGGTCGCCACCACTATCACTGCCGGCAGCGATGTCTCAATCGGGAGCAGCGTCAGCAGTTCCTTGCGCTTCTCCGAGGTGTCGCGCTCGCTCATCACGGTGCTCAGGAAGAACGACGGCAGGAACTTCATCGCCGGCTCGTTCACCGTCAGGCGGCTCTGCACCACATGCACCGTCTTGCTCTCATCGCCCACCGTGATCCTGAAGGTTGCTGCCACCTCGGCAATCAGCGGTGACAACAGTTTATACAGGTGATACACTCGCACCTTGCCCTCCACAGGGATATAGGTGCCGTTCAGCACCGCCGCCCCGCTGGCGTCGGCAATCGTCACCGTCACATCCTCGTGGCTGTCTGCCTCCAGGATGTCAAGCTCGCTCACAAAGTGCCATGCTCCTATGTCGTTAAAGTTTATCATATCGCAAAGTTACTTCTTGCTTGCAACAGGTAAAAAGACACTCACGCTACTCACGCAGCTTGGCGATGAAGCGCTGCACACGGGGGCATTGCTTTGGGTGCTTGCGCTCCACTGCGTCCTCGCCACATGCCGTGCAGTAGTTGCACAGCAGTCGTGACAGCCTTGTCGGCGACACCGCTATGCAGGTCTCATTGATTCTTCTCTTTCCCATCGTTTATGCGGTAATATTCGTCATCAACCATGTCTTTCCACTCTCGCTCGCGAGCCACAAAGCACGCCAGGTCTATCACTACCGCCGCCACCAGCGCCAGCAATACTATCGCTATCACTAACAATGTTATTTTCATAATTCCAAATGTTTATTCTTGCAAAGATACAATATATCATCGTTATCGTTATTATATTATTGGTCAAAAGTAATCAAAAAAGCCCCGCGCCTCACGGAGCAGGGCTCGAAATACTCTGTTTACTATGTAAAAAAAATGTGTCGCTTTGGTTATTCTTGACCAGCGTCGCCATCGCGCTCCGCTACATTCCAAACGCTGGCCAACTCATCACTCATCTTGCATTCTTTGTTTTGCATCAAAACGTGATCAACGCAGATGCTCAACATCTCACGATAGGTTATAGGCAAGTCCAACACTCCGCTCAGCGTGCGGAATGCCGCCAACGGTACACACCAATTGCGGAGTATGCGGTCTTGAACC
>JAGHSP010000372.1 GCA_018065815.1 Candidatus Sodaliphilus limicaballi
TAGAAAATTAATAATATTATGACCGAGCGGTATAAACAATATGTGCAGCGCATAGGTGCGTTTATCGACAAGGACCGCATCTATACCGACGACTTACGAACCCTTGCATGGGGTACCGACGCTGGCTTTTACCGCTATGTGCCGCAGGTAGTGGTGCGCTCTCGCACAGAGCAGGAGGTGTCGCAGCTGCTGGCAGTGGCCCACGAGATGAAACTTCCTGTCACATTCCGTGCCGCGGGCACCAGCCTCTCGGGCCAGACGTGCACCGATAGCATTCTCATCGTGGCAGGCAAGAACTGGGAGAAATACAGCATCTCGCCCGACGCTTCTCACATCACCATGCAACCCGGCCTGGTGGGTGCTCGCGTGGATCAGATACTGGCTCCGCTGGGACGCACCTTCACCCCCGACCCGGCCTCGAAGAGTTCGGCCATGGTGGGCGGCATCGTGATGAACAACGCCTCGGGCATGAGTTGCGGCACCCACGCCAACAGCGACCAGGAGCTGGAATCGCTGCGCATAGTCATGGCCGACGGCACTGTGCTCGACACTGGCAGCGAGGCAAGCCGCAAGGCGTTTGCCCAGTCGCATCCGGAGTTTGTCAAGAGCATAGAGGACTTGCGCGACCGCGTGATGGCCGACGAGGAACTCGTGTCTCGCATACGTCGCAAGTATTCAATCAAGTGCGTCACAGGCTTGAACATATATCCCTTTGTAAGGTACACCGACCCGTTCGACATCATCGCCCACTTGATGGTGGGCAGCGAGGGCACGCTGGGCTTTGCCAGCGAGTTCACCATGCGCACCGGGCATTTGAGCCCGTTCAAGGCGAGTGCGATGCTCTACTTTGCCTCTATGCGCCGTGCATGCGAGGCTGTGGTTGAGATGAAGAAAGGCCCCGTGCACTGCGCCGAGCTGCTCGACAAGAAATCGCTTGAGAGCGTAAACGACAATACGGGCGAGAATCTCACGGCTGTCCTTATCCAGACGTTTGCCGACTCGCAGGACGAACTGGATGCCAACATCGCGGCAATCAACAAGATTCTGGAGCCATACGAGCTCTATGTGCCTGCAAAGTTTACCAGCGATCCGCGTGAGTATGGCAAGTACTGGGCGATACGTTCAGGCATCTTCCCCAGCGTGGGCGGTACCCGTCCGCTGGGAACCACCGTCATCATCGAGGACGTGGCGTTCCACATCGAGGACTTGCCCGAAGCAACCGTCGATCTTGCCAACATGCTCGTGGAGCACGGCTATGAGGACAGTTGCATCTACGGCCACGCCCTTGAGGGCAACTATCACTTCATCATCTCGCAGTCGTTTGACACGCCCGAGGAGATCGCACGTTACCGCAACCTCATGAACGAGATTGTGAAGCTTGTCATCGACAAGTATGACGGTTCGCTCAAAGCAGAGCACGGCACCGGCCGCAACATGGCTCCCTTTGTGGTGAAGGAATGGGGCGAGAAAGCCTATGAGGTGATGCGCGAGGTGAAACGCATCTTCGACCCGCAGGGCATACTCAATCCAGGCGTGATTTTCAATGATGACCCCGAATGCTTCATCAAGAACATCAAGCCCATGCCCCGCACTAACGATCATGTAGATAAGTGCATCGAGTGTGGTTTCTGCGAGCCCAACTGCTTGGCTTACGGCCTCACCATGTCGTCGCGCCAGCGCATCATCGTGCAGCGCGAGATTGCACGCCTCACCAAGACGTGTGAAGACCCTGCGAGACTTGCACGGCTGAAATATGCTTATAAATATTATGGCGACGCTACCTGTGCTGCCGACGGCCTGTGCAGCACGTCGTGTCCCATGAAGATAAACACGGGTGACCTCACCCATGACATCCGCAATGCCGCTCATGCCCCTGGCACTACGGCGCACAGCGTGGGCAACTTTGCCGCCAACAATTTTGCTGCTGTGAAGACTGCGTTGAAGGGTGCTCTATATGTTGCCTCGGCAGCACACAGTGTGCTGGGCGACAGCAATGTGGCTTCCCTGGGTCGTGCTATGCACAGCGTGGGATTGCCATTGTGGACACCCTCGTTGCCCAAGGCTCACAGCATGAAACCGCTTGTTGCCTCCGTGCAGGAGAAGAAAGTGGTTTATTTCCCGAGCTGCCTCAACCAGACCATGGGCCATGCCAAGACTGGCGTGCAGACCGACCTCGTGGATAAAGTTGTGGAATTCCTGGGCCGTGCTGGGTGGCAGGTGATTTTCCCCAAGGGTATGGAGAAGATGTGCTGCGGCATGATATGGGAGAGCAAGGGCATGCCCGACGTGGCCGACCGCAAGACTGCCGAACTGGAGGCTGCGATGCTTGCAGCCAGCGAGAACGGCAAGTATCCTGTGATGTGCGACCAGAGCCCATGCCTGCATCGCATGCGTGAGCACATGAAACGCATCAAGCCGCTCGAACTCATGGAGTTTATCCACGACTATGTGGCCGACGACCTCACGTTCCGCCAGACCGATGAACCTGTGGCACTGCACATCACTTGCTCTAGCCGCCACATGGGGCTGGTGGATAAGATTGTGTCGCTAGCCCGCCGTTGCTCAAGCAACGTGGTGCTGCCCGAGGGAGTGGGATGCTGCGGTTTTGCCGGCGACAAGGGTTTCACCCATCCCGAGCTCAACAAGCACGCGCTGCGCAAGCTGCGTCCCGCCATCGAGGCTGCTGGCGTGAAACGAGGTTTCTCTAACAGCCGCACCTGCGAGATAGGCCTGACGACCAACAGCGGCGTGCCTTACCAGTCACTCATCTACCTCATCGACGAGGCAACGAGGTGACGAAACGCTCGCGAGCTAAAAAGGAAAGTCTAGAAAGTCTAGAAATTCTAGAAAGTTTATAATATAAAATATAAATTGAACGATGACTAAAGAAAATAAACGACTTCTGGCAGTGGATATCTTGCGCGGGATTACTGTGGCAGGTATGTTGCTGGTTAATAACCCGGGCTCGTGGGGGCATCTTTACACTCCGCTTGAGCATGCCGAGTGGATTGGGCTCACACCCACTGACCTCGTGTTCCCGTTCTTCATGTTCGTGATGGGTGTGTCGATGTTCTTCTCGCTGCGCAAGTTCAACTTCAAGTTGAGCGGTGGCCTGTTGCTCAAGATATGCCGCCGCACGGTGCTGCTGTTCCTCATCGGCTGGATGGTGCAGTGGTTCGGCATGTGGCTGCGATCGCTCTATAACCCCGATGTCACATTCTTTGATGTGATGTTTGCCAAGCTGCGCATCCTGGGAGTGTTCCAGCGCCTGGCATTGGTTTATTTCTTTGGCAGCATGGTAGCGGTGCTGTTCAAGCAACGCTTCATTCCGTGGATCATAGGCATCATCCTTGTTGCCTATGCAGTGATACTGGGCATGGGCCAGGGCTACGATTTCACTAGCGACAACATCTTGTGCCGCTTTGACACAGCGGTTCTGGGCGAGGACCACATGTATCATGAGAGTGCTGGTGGCATCACGCTAGCTCTCGATCCCGAGGGCATCCTGAGCACATTGCCTTGCATTGCCCATGTTCTCATAGGCCTGATGGTGGGCAAGTGCCTCACCGAGGTGCACGACAACCGCGACCGCATCGTCCAGATAGCAGTGTGGGGCGGGGTGATGCTGCTGGTGGGCTGGCTCTTGCAGTATGGCATTCCGTGTGCCAAGAAAGCTTGGACATCGTCCTACGTGCTCATCACTTGCGGCATGGCATCTAGCGTGCTAGCGATGCTCATCTATGCCATCGACGTCAAGGGACACAACAAGTGGTGCCGATTCTTCCAGTCGTTTGGAGTTAACCCCTTGTTCTGCTACTTGCTGGGTTCTATCTTTGCCATTGCATTCGGCACAATACGCCTGGGCATGGACGGCGACACTCCCATCACCATCAAGAGCATGCTCTACCACATGTGGCAGGCAGTGACCACCACCGACGAGGCAGCATCTTGCCTTTATGCCATCACATTCGTGCTCATCACATGGTGCTTTGGCTATATCCTTTACAAGAAAAAAATTTACATCAAAATATAAACCTACTTAACTGAACAATTATGATTTTAATTGCTGACTGCGGATCAACCAAGATAGACTGGTGTCTGCTCAACGGTAGCGAGAAAGTCGCTCAAATTTTTACTGTCGGTATGAATGCACTGATGCTCACTCAAGAAGAGATGACAGAGCGCATCAAGGCCGAACTCATGCCTCACATCGTGAGCTACAAGGTGGATGAGATCTACTACTACGGTGCAGGAATCATCAGTGAAGAGATCAAGAACAACGTTATAAATGCCCTCAAAGCCAACATTCCCACTGCCACCAAGATAGAGGTTGACAGCGACCTGCTGGCAGCTGCACGTGCATTGTGCGGTCACGAGCCTGGCATCGCTTGCATCATGGGCACTGGTTCTAACTCTTGCTACTACGACGGCGAGAAGGTTGTCGATAACGTGTCTCCTCTGGGTTATATCCTGGGTGACGAGGGTAGCGGCGCCGTTCTGGGCAAGCTCCTCGTGGGCGATGTGCTCAAGAAGCAGCTCCCCGAACACATCTGCGAGGCATTCCTCAAGGAGTATGACCTGGACCGCACCAAGATTATCACTGCTGTTTACCGCCAGCACCCTGCTAACCGTTTCCTGGCCCAGTTTGCTCCGTTCTTGCAGAAGAACATGGACGAGCCAGCGGTCCATGACCTGGTAGTGCGCGCATTCACTGCATTCTTCCAGCGCAACGTTGCCAGCTATGACAACTACAAGAACCTGCCTTGCAACTTCGTGGGTTCGATTGCGTTCTATCAGAAGAAGGCCCTCACCGAGGCTGCCGAGGCTCTGGGTATCACCATAGGTACTATCATCCAGGCTCCCATGGAAGGTCTCATTAAGTATCATTCTTGTTGAGGAGTTTAAGAGTTTAAAAGTTTAAAAGTTTAAGAGTTTAAAAGTTTAAGAGTTTAAGAGGATTCGATTTTTCGATTTTTCGATGATTCGATTTTTCGATGATTCGATATTTCGATGATTCGATTTTATCTCAACATTTAATAAAAAATAGACTATGGCTTTTGTTAAAATAAGCGAGCAACCGTCGCTCTATAATGATCTTGAGAAGAAGAGCGTGCATGAATTGCTCACCGATATCAACCGCGAGGACCACAAGGTGGCCGACGCCGTTGAGAAGGCTATTCCCCAAATTGAGAAACTCGTTACAGGCATCGTGGAACGCATGAAGAAGGGCGGTCGCCTGTTCTACATGGGTGCAGGCACTAGCGGTCGCCTGGGCGTGCTCGACGCTAGCGAGATTCCTCCCACATTCGGCATGGATCCGGGTTGGATCATCGGTCTCATTGCCGGTGGCGACCACGCACTGCGCAACGCTGTGGAGAATGCCGAGGACGATACCGTGCAGGGTTGGAAAGACTTGAAGGCATTCAACGTTAACGAGAAAGATACCATCGTGGGCATCGCTGCCTCGGGCACTACCCCCTATGTGATAGGCGCATTGCGCGACGCTCGCGCTCATGGCTGCCTCACGGCTTCGATCAGCAGCAACCCCGACTCGCCTGCTGGCGAGGTGGCAGAGATTGCCATCGAGATGGTTGTGGGTCCTGAATATGTTACCGGTAGCTCTCGCATGAAGAGCGGCACAGGCCAGAAACTCATCTGCAACATGATTTCTACTAGCGTGATGATTCAGATGGGCCGCGTGAAGGGCAACAAGATGGTGAACATGCAGCTCTCTAACGCTAAGCTCGTGGACCGCGGCACACGCATGGTTATCGACGAGCTGGGTCTGGAATATGAAGAGGCAAAGCGTCTGCTCCTGCTCCACGGCAGCGTGAAGAAGGCTGTTGACGCCTATAACGAAGGCAAGTGATGAAACAACTCATTATCATTCTACTAGCTCTCATTGCCATGATCCCTGAGACCCAGGCACAGCAGCAGTGGACCAACACCGATCCTTACTATGCCCGCCGTGTCACCTTGTTCGAGATGCTGCCCGTGGGCAAGAAGGACATCGTGTTCATGGGCAATAGCCTCACCGATGGGTGCGAGTTTCACGAGTTGCTGGGCAACCCGCACATCAAGAACCGCGGCATCGTGGGCGACATCGTTCAAGGTCTAATCGAGCGCGCCGACCCGGTGATCAAGGGACAGCCTCACAAGATATTCATCATGTGCGGAGTCAATGACATCTCGCACGACGTGAGCGGCGACAGCATAGCACGCGCCATGGAGCGACTTGTGGTGATGATCAAGAAGGGTAGCCCCCGCACCAAGGTCTATGTGCAGAGCATGCTTCCGTTCAACAACAAAGTGCGCGAGTGGAAACTGCTCAAAGACCGCGAGCATGTGGTGGTTGAAGGCAATGCAGCCCTCGAACAGATGGCTCGCCGCCAGGGTGTGACGTTCATCAACCTGTATCCGCTCTTTGTGGATGAAGAAGGGTTGCTCAAGAAGGAGTTCACCAACGACGGCCTGCACCTCATGGGACCGGCTTATGCCGTGTGGCGCGACGCAGTGGCTCCATATGTGAAGTGAAAAATTAAGGTGGGTTCTATTAGTAACTATTCAGCAATGGTATTTTGGGTAATATCCTCGCGCGGATCTCACTCACACATGATTTTGTAATGAGAGGCTGGAAGCCGACACGCAGAACGCAGTTCTGCACATAACCCTG
>JAGHSP010000236.1 GCA_018065815.1 Candidatus Sodaliphilus limicaballi
GCCCAGTCGAGTGCTCCGTAGCGCACGAGGTAAACGAATGCATTAGCAAGAGCTACAAACCATAACATCTTATTGTTGAGGACATACTTGAATAGAATTTCCTTGGTTGAGAGCACTTGCTCGCTCTTCTCGCTGTAGTTCTTGGGGAAGTCGTTGCGCCATTTCTCTACCGAAGTGAGGCCGCAGCTCTGGGGGTTGTCGCGAAGCAAGCAGTAAGCGACGAGTGCAATGAGCAATGCCACGGCAGCGGGGAAGATGAATGTTCCGGCCAGGAAGTAAAGCTCGGTGTGCTCGCCGTAGAACCAGTTGCCGAACCACAGTGCACCGAATGTAGCCATGGGGCCCACGAGACCGCCACCCACGTTGTGGGCGCAGTTCCAGAAACTCATCCATGTGCCGCGTTCATTCTGTGAGAACCAGTGAGTCATCACACGTCCGCACGGAGGCCATCCCATGCCGTTGAACCAACCCACGAGGAAGTTGAGCACACCCATTATCACGATTGCCCACCACTTGTTGTCGGGGTTGTTGGCGATATCCAGTCCTGCAATGGGCACAATCATAAACAGCATTGACAGTGCGCTCAAGATGAGACCTAACGGGAGGAACTTGCGAGCATCGCTTCGGTCGCTGATAGTTGCCATGAAGAATTTTGCAAACGCGTAGGCCACGGCGTTCATTGCGAGCACTGTACCCAGGTCGCCTTTGGTGATGTTGCCACCAGTGAGTTCGGTGATAGAGGGAATCGCCATCGAAAGGTTCTTGCGCACAATGTAGAATGCAGCATAACCGATGAAGGCTCCTAAGAATACCTGCCAGCGCAGCGCACGGTAGCGGCGGTCGGCTTCAGGTCCGGTTTGTTCAGGCTTGTGAGCCGGGGGAGCTAAAAAATTTGCCATAGTTTAGTTGAAGTTTATCAATGATTAATTGTTAGTTTTTTTTGTTTTCGGTTTAATAAATGGAGTCGTAACCATTAACTATGCAAAGTTAGTAAAAAATACTATAACATCAAAGATGTTACGGACATAAAAAACGAGAATACGGACAAAAAATCCCGGACTGCAGTGATGCAGCCCGGGAAGTGGTTATCTATAAGATATCAGTAATCTATAAGTTTAGATTATTTGATCTTCTCATAAATGTAGAGCTCGTGGATTTCCTTGTCGTAACCTTCGTTAACGAACGGACCCTGGCTCATACCAAGGATGATCTGAGTACCACGGTTGTTGAGAACCAGAAGGTCATCAGTAACGGGGTCGATGCAGAGACCTTCGATCTCACCGCAGCGACGGAAGTCGCTCATCTCACGGAGGAGAGTAACCTTGCCACCCATAGCGCCACCAGCGATCTTGCCTGTGCGCTTAACAACCTTACCGTCCTTGTCAGTCTTAACGCTCCAAGGAGTGTCCTTAACGGGCTCTGTACCGTCAATGAGGCCAGTGAAGGGAGCACCAGTGATGTCCATCTGGTAAACGTTGTCGGCGATGTGGTAAGTTGACTCACCGTCATCGGCAGCAAGAAGCATCTTGCCATCAACTACGAAGATACCCTGGCACCAGTAGGGCTCGGGGCGGCACTGAACCTTAGTGTAGTACTGCTTAGTCTCGAGGCTGTAAGCATATACATAGCGGCTGTCAACCCAGTCAGAGAGCCAAACGAGGCCACGCTCACGGTCAACTGCAAGACCAGAAACCTCTACCTGACCTGATTCGGGCTTCCAAGGAATTGACTCGATGTATTTGAGAGTCTTAGCATCGTAGATATCGATAGAGATGTTCTGACCACGACCCAGGTTGAAGTACTCATTACCTGTGTAGATCTTGCCATCATAAACGTCGATGTCGCCGAAGTGGTTAGCACCACCGTTCTTTACATCGGGGTTGTTGAACAGGCCTTCCTTGTCGGTGCGCTTGTTAACGAGGTTCCAGTTACGGTCGTAAACATAGATACCACGTGTGTCGCTGATGTAGAAGTGCTCCTTATCAGCAGCAACGCCCTGACGTCCGGGAACGGTAATCACTTTCTTAAGACGATACTCAGTACCGAGGTGTTGTGCACTAGCAGCCATACCAAGACCGCAAACTGCGAGAAGAATTAATAATTTCTTCATAATGATTAGGTTTTGTTTGGTTAGTTAAAAAAGTTATTAAAAAGTAGTCTATGAATTTGAAGGAGGGCGCTGTGTCTCGATTAGGGGGCATTGGTACCCTCCTTCGTGTTTTTTTGCTTAAAGATTCTCGTAAGAGTTCTAGATTAGAACTTGAAGAGACCCATGAGCTGGATGTGCTCGCTCTTCTCGAGGCCACCAGCATCCTTAACAGATGCGTTGTACATGTAGTGACCGTAGTTGAGCTGAACCTTTACGTTAGCGATGGGCTGATAAGTCAGACCAAGGAGGATGCGGTTGTAGTTAGTACCAGCAGTTGTCTCGTGCATTTTGTCCTTGTACATATCCCAGCGAACGATGGGGAGGAACTTGCCAGCGTGGTAGCCAACGAGAGCGTAAGCACCCTGCTCGTCAACAACCTGGTTGCCGTCAACCTTAGACTTCATGAAACCATACTCAGCACGTACATCGAGACCTGTGGGGTTGTTGTACCATGCACCAACAACGGTACGAGTCATGGGGTTGTACTTGTTAGTACCTGTGGGAGCAACAGCGCCTGTGCCACCAGCGAGAGCCTGTGAGCTGTATTCGCCCCAGTTGAAAGTACCCTTAACGTTGAAGTGCTTGAAGGGCTTGATAGTTGCGCTCAAGTAGATGTCCTTAGTGTTGTTGCGGTCATCCTTGCAGGGGATAGAACCGTTAGTGATAGCAACATCATAGTGGAAGTACTTGCAGGGGTCACCCAGGAACATTACACCGAGGTCACGACCGTAGTCAACCAAGTTGTACTCGTAGGGGTTGCGGCAAGCAATGCGGTAAACGATGTTAGAGAAGTCAACAGTCTCGAG
>JAGHSP010000183.1 GCA_018065815.1 Candidatus Sodaliphilus limicaballi
GTCTATATACCAATCATTTTATGGCAAAATTTTAACTATTGATATTGTTTTTAAGGGGTAAGCCTTTTGTCCATAAATCATGACATGACACCCATAAAAAAGTGGACCCCGCGCTTGCAGAGCCCACTTGTATATTAAACTATATATTCTCTTGGAGAATCAGAGGTTGGGATTGTACTTGCCCCACTCCTCAACTGCGGGAATGATACCGAGTGAGATAATCTCCTCGCGCATCTTCTGCAGGTGCTCGTAAGAAGCCTTGAGAGCAGCCATTTCCTCGGGAGTACCCTCGGGAGCAGTGAAGTGAACGCCGTCCTTGTCGATAGTAGTGGGCATAGCCATCATCACATTCTTGAAACCGCACTTGTCGCAGTTCACATAGCAGCCAGCGGGCCAAGTGAAGGGAGCGCCACCCATAGCGCCTTCGATCATCTTAACAGCCTGCAAAGCGGGGCTCTGGAATGAAGAGCGGCCACGCAGCTTGATGATGTTTGAACCACCCTGGATTGTCATGTGCTTGATCTCGGCCCAGCGCTCCTCGCTCAGTTCCATCTCCGAGAGGGGCTTGCCGTCGATCTTAGCCTTAGAAGCGAATACAGCCATCTGCTCGCCGTGGCCACCATAAGTGAAGGCGTCAGTAACCTTGTCCTGCTGTACCTTGAACTCCTGAGCCAGCTGCTGCTGCAGACGTGTAGAGTCGAGGGCAGCGAGTGAAGTGAGCTGGTTGGGCTTCAGGCCTGAGTGGATGAGTGCTGTGAGTGCTGTAACGTCGGCGGGGTTGAAGATAACCACAACGTGCTTAACATCGGGGCAGTATTTCTTGATGTTCTCGCCAAAGTCGGCAGCGATCTGGCAGTTGCCCTTGAGCAGGTCCTCACGAGTCATACCCTCCTTGCGGGGAGCACCACCTGATGAGATAATATACTTTGCACCTGTGAATGCCTCGGCGGGATCTACGGTGTAAGAAAGGTTTGCACCGGGGAATGCGCAGTGGCACATTTCATCATATACGCCATGAACACCGGGTTCATAGATATCATATAGACAGATGTTAGGAGTGAGACCGAGCATGAGAACGCTCTGCACCATGTTTGAACCGATAGCGCCACCAGCACCAACGATAACGAGTTTGTCAGTTGTTAAAAAAGCCATGATTGAATTTTTAATTATTGTATTAAAAAGTTGATTTCTTATTGTAAGTGCAAAGTTAATACTTTGTTGTCAAGTAAACAAACTAAAAGAGGTTAAAAAAAGCCGTACTACTCTTTTTTCTCCGCTTGTTGTGATTTTAGCTTGTTGCGATAGGCCACCAGCGCCTTGTGCATGCGGTGCTTGCGCGCCTGTTCCTTCTTTGCCTGCCGTTTGAGGAAATCGTTGTATTGATTCTCAATGTAGTTGTCGGCCATATCTATTAAAAGTTTAAATGTTTAAAAGTTCAAAAGTTTAAAAG
>JAGHSP010000095.1 GCA_018065815.1 Candidatus Sodaliphilus limicaballi
ATCCAATAATACTTAATTAATTTAACGACAATGAAAAAAAGTATCTTATTACTTTCTGTTGCAGCGCTCGCATTTAGTGCAAACGCTCAGAACGAAGAGAATGAGGCCGCTGAGTACAACCAGTACGGCCAGAAGGTAGAATCACTTCCCGCTCAAGCATCATTCCAAGATGGTGTCATGGTATTCCAGAACAAGGAGCGTGGTTACAAACTGTGGTTTGATACACGCGTACAGGCTGACGCAGGTTTCTTCTTTGGCGGCCCCGAGTGGACCAAGGACGAGAAGATCGACGGCAAGCTCAATCCCGACCACATCGGTAACGGTGCAACACTGCGCCGCACCCGTTTCGCTGTAAAGGCCCAGCTCGGCAAGAACTGGTATGGCGAGATCGATGCCGACTTCACTCGCGGTACATTCGAGCTCAAGGACGCGATTGTGGCCTATACAGGTATTCAAGGTCTCGAAATCAAGGCCGGTAACTTCAAGGAGAACTTCTCAATGAACCGTAACAGTACTTCACGTTACCTCATGTTCATGGAGCGTCCCATGGCAACTTACCTGGCTCCCTCTCGTCACCTTGGTATCAATGCTACTTATGAGAATCCCTACGTTTGGGGTGCATTTGGTGTATTTGGTCCCGAAGTAGAAGGCGAAGCTCTCCAGACACTCTCAGAGGACGCCAACAAGGCTGGTCAGAACGAAGGTCTCTCTTACACTGGCAAGCTGGTTCTCCGTCCCTTCGGCGGCAAGGGTGACTTCATGCTGCACGTGGGTGGTGCTTACTCTTACCGCATGCCCAAGACATCGGCCGAGGAAGGTTACCGTTGCGTGCGTTACAGCACTCGCAACTCTACAAGCATCAACCGCAAGAAATATGTTGACACCGACGTAATCACTGGCGTAGATCACGAGGTTGCTTACACAGCCGAGCTCGCCGGTCTCTACAAGGGTCTCCGTTTCGAGGGTGCTTACATCGCTCGCGGCGCTTATCTCGACCGCGCAGTTAACGACAAGGACACACAGTGGTTCGACGGTTGGTATGGTGAGGCTTCTTACCTGCTCTTCGGCGGTAAGCAGAACTATGACGCAGGTGGCGCTAAGTTCACTCGCATCACCCCGGGCAAGAAGTGGGGTGACCTTGAGTTTGCAGTTCGCTACCAGACTATCGACCTCAACTCAAAGGACTACTACGGCGGTGCATCAAGCATGTGGCAGTTCGGTCTCAACTTCTATCCTCACAAGAACGTTAAGCTCGTTGTTAACTACGGCATCGTGAACAACGACCGCTATGCTAACGGCAAGGGCAAGCTCCTCGTGGGTTATGATGCTGACGGCAAGCCCACCAAGGACTTCACCAAGGTTGTTGACGAGAAGGGTAAAGCAGGTGTTGACTACCAGCAGCTCACTTTCCGTGCTCAGATCGCTTTCTAATCGAGAGCATAAACGAGATTTCCACATTATAAAAATATAAAAC
>JAGHSP010000331.1 GCA_018065815.1 Candidatus Sodaliphilus limicaballi
GGGGGGCGGGGCGCGCCGGGGGCGGGGGGGGGCGGGCGGGGGGCGGGCGGGGGCCGCTGCAGGGGGCGCGGAGATAGGCGCGTGCAGGGGCTTGCAGGGGCTTGCAGGGGGCTCCCACCGCGAGGGGTGTAACCTCGCCGAACGGAACCCTTTCGGTTCCCAAGCACCTCCCAACCTGCGCCCTCGCGGGCGCACCCCATAGGTCTTACTTACACCCTCGCAGTCTTACCCCTACGGCCCTGCTGCACCTCCCTCTGGTCTTAGATAAACACCCTTTAAGACTTATAGGGGGGGGGTAAGTCTTTGTGTGCGTGATGGTTGCAATTTCGGATAGGGGGTATAAGACCATACGAAAAAAGATAGTAAGTAGGGCTTTGGGGGATGGCTGGCGCGAAAAAGCCCTCTGCACTTCCGCGATGGAGTGAGAGGGCATTCGCATTATGATGAGCCTTTGTTGCGCGTAAGACTTTGGCGCGCAATTGTCTTACTTGCCTGATTTGAACTCCGCGACCTCAGAGCGCATCGCAGAGATGATGTAACCTTTCGACTTGCAGCCGGAGAGAAAGCGATCGATGATGGCCATCAGAACCGAGACCGACTCCGGCATCTTCGAGAACTCCTCGAGCAGCAGCTTGTGAGCACCGAGCTCGCGGACGGTGAAATGAGCACGCTGAATGAGAATGATCTTGATGTCCTGGCTGACGAAGTAGCCGAGCGAGATCTGCGCTGCCAACTGTTTCTTTGTCGGCTCTTCGCGGACAACTGGATGAAAGAGCAGCGCAACCACTTTTGAACCCTCACGAACTCTGGAGAACGTGAAGGATGTGCAGCCTTTCTCGTCCAGGATCTTCTGCGATGGTATGATCACCTTCTTTATGAAATCGGCGGTCTGAGCGTAGCGATCAGAGACACCGAACATCTTCTTCAGCATCACAATTCCCAACTGCAGCGGAGATTGCTGACCGCACATCAGAGCGTAGAGCCTGGACGCATAAGGTGTCGGGATCTCGAGAGCCGTTTGAAGATTGTATTGGCGATATCCTTTCGAGAAGTCCAGGATCACATCAAATAGAACTCTCGAGACATAGAACGTGATGAGACCAGAACGCTCACGATGAGAGGCATTGAAGATAACTGGAGTGTTGAACCAGGTGCGCGACTCAGAGTCATAGAACTCGAAGTTCCGAGAGCAGAGATCCTTGGCAGCCTTGCGGATCTTGTCATAGTGCTGGTTTCCTTCATCCAGAAGATCCTTCATCGGGATATCCATGCGCACGTTATCGAAGTCATGATCCAACTTCATCAGATTGTCTTTCATCATCAGACCCTTTACTCGAGACTGCGCATGCTCAACAATTTTCAGCAATATGCGCTGCTCATACAACGAAAGGCGAACATTCGTAATTGAGTATATAAAAGATTGTATCATTTGCATGCTGTCATCTCCCTTTTCAAACAAATCATAGCCTCGAACTCATGCACCTCGTTATCACTAACGATATCACGATAACGCTCAAAGGCATCACCATCAGCTAATATTCCAATAAAGCCAAGACCTACCCAGCCATAGTCAACAGACCAAGCCGGCACCTGGGACCATAACTCTATACAGTCAGAATCCCTGTTGTAAACTCCATATACCGTGATCGAGTAAATGTTAGATTGTATCATCTGCATGTCGTCACCTCCTCTCCAAATCTAATTGCAACTCTGAATTCGTGCACCTTGCCATCAGAAACAGCATCGCGTACATGCTCCGGGGCATCGTACTTATTAAACATCGTAAGGAAACCATGGCCAACCCATTCCGAGACATCCATCCATGCAGGAGCTTCATTCCATAACTCAACAAACTCAGACTCTTTGTCTAAAACTGCATATAATATCATGTTGAAACTGCGCTCAGATCGTGGGAGCGCTAACCACGGATGCAAAGGTAATAAATAAGACCCGAAAAACCAAAAGTCTTAACAAGAAAATACAAAAACACCCTCGAACAACTGCCCGAGGGTGACAACATGATATAACACTAAAACTAAATTATGATGAGTTTAACTTCCTCCGCTGAGGAGTCAGCAATACGAATCATATCAACTAACAGCCTTACATAGTGACGAGAGTTCAGAACCTTGCCTTTGACTGAGTTTTCGCCCAGAAGGATGCAACCTAAAGTGTCCTTAACCTCGTTGCCCTCATGGAACATTATGCCCACTCGGCCAGGAACTCCGAGCACATAAGGTCGGTAACCTTTGAACTTCAGCGATGGATAAAGAGCGACTTTGTACACTCCAGCCGGGATGCACGGATGCAGGAACCTGGACGCAGAAGGCTCGAGAGAGTTGCTGAACCTCTTGCCATCAACCGACACAATGCCGATGATGTAATCACTCTTGACGTAACGTCTTTCTATCTTTATAACCATTGACTATGCTTGGAACTTGAAAACCGAGGACAGTTGCGATCAGAACGAGAACCTGCGCCAGGAGAATGAGCACGCTGCCATCGATCTCACCCCGAGGGGGGAGCATGAGGGCAACGAAACTCAGAACCACAGCCCATGCCAATGATCCGACAACAACTATCCTCTTGATATTATCCATACTAACTACTGACTAACCACCCCGAGGGCTGTTGCCAACGAGGTTAAAATCGTGATCAAAGTTTGGATCGCGAATTTGATGAGAGTTTTCTTGTTCATGGCTTAGTTGTTAGCAATAGGGTACTCAACTCCGCTGCTAGTTACAGAAACAACCTTTAATGTAGCTTCGTATCCGAGCTTAACGCTATCGGTGTATATCGAGAGCTGGGTATAATCGTCGGTAGCATAATTTGATTCAATCTCAATGCCCAGAATGTTGTCAGCAGACTTCAAGATTGATGGTTCATCTTCTTCTGGATCACCAGGCACAAACTGATTAAGAGTTATGAAACCAGACTTCTCGGCAGATTCCACCGAAATGACAACCTTGTCTCCTTCCTCAAATACACCAGTGACAGGTACTCCCATGGTATAGAACGCCATCGTGAAAAACTCGTTCTCAGCGATGACCCTGCGTGCTGGAGTAGTATAAGAGTCGTTGTAAATGACGGAATTACCAACAACAACCATACCAAGTACAATTGTAGTGTTGACTAAGAAGTTTGCACTGCTTTCAACATTGAACTGAATTGTACCGTCAGCGCTCAGGGACTGAGTGAGGGTAATGGTACCTTCTACGATATCGCCCGATACCTGACCTGATATAGTACCTCCATTAGCCGTAAGTACTACGTTGTTCTTCAAGTGGTCTGGCGTCTGACCGAACTGTCCAGCCATTGCAAGAATGAACTTTGTGCCATCTGCCGCAGCAAATGGAGCCTTAAGGTCTGACTGGAGAACGCATGAGTCAGCGCCTTGAAGAACACTACCCTTGATACGTTTAATTGTTGGGGTTGGCTCTGGACCGCCCTGCTCTTCAGCAAGAGAACCCTGCAAGATAGCCATCTGCTGAGAACCCCACCAAGCAAGAACCTGCTCACGATGAGAGTTAGAGCGCATCAACTCATACACATTAACAGCGGTTACGTTGAGAGAAAGAGCAGTTGTTGCAACCTTAAGACCGCTCTTTGTGTTGCGCGTAAGAACGCATGCAGCTGCGCCGATGGTGTCAGATGCAGCAACACCGAGAATGAGGACGAGAGAACCACCAACAACCTCGCATGTAACGTCGCGGAGGACGGTAGAGATAGCACGGTCATCGTTTGAATTGATGAAGAACTGCTGAACGCGCCAAAGGTTAGAGCCCGTTACATCCTTAGCGTCGAAATCTTCTACGAACGCATTGCCTGCCTCGGTATAACTGATATCTACAAGAGTAATGATATCGCCCTCGGCGATGTCTGGGTAAGATGCCTTAAACGCTGCTGATACTCCACCGATAGTTGTAGGAGCAGCATCAGAGAAGTTAGGGCTAACAACGATGTGGAGATAACTGCGCTCAAGTTCCCCGTTGTCAACCATTGACTGAGCAATAGGAGCCATAGAACCCTGTGCGAGTATCCATGGTGCAACCATCGGGAATCCGACTGCATCACCCTGCGCCTTAGTAATGTAACCGCCGAGGTTGGCATTAAGACGCATGAACGCGTTATACTCAGACTCACGCTGACGCTTGTTTTCGAAAGCGAAACGGAAGAAACGCTGATTTGAGCGCTGATAGAAACGAACTGCCGAGAGGAACTGCGAACGCTGTGTCATCTGAGCGTCTGAACGAGGGTTTGAAACGTAAGACACACGGTCTTTTGTAATCTGCTGACCCTTGAGAACCTGGTAGGTGTGCGACTTGGTAGAACCGCGACGCAGACCGAAGAATGAATTGGACTTTGCCATGATTAAAGTAAAGGTTTAAGATTTAATAACTAAATAACTAACTATGGGTTAAACGTCTAACGTGTGCAAAAGTACAACTTTATCCACATATTTGACATAAATCAAGTGTTAAAAATTCCGAACGCACCCCGACTGACCGACTGACTGACCCCACTCACCCACCCTGCCAGGGCAACGGCGAGAGTGGGCGAGAGGGCGCGCAGAATGAGAAAAGGACCGAAGGGCGAAAGAGGTGCAGGCCTCGAAGATGGGCGAAGGGCGAAAGAGGTGCAGGGCTCGAAGA
>JAGHSP010000051.1 GCA_018065815.1 Candidatus Sodaliphilus limicaballi
CTAGCCCAGGGCAACGCCCTGGGAAACAAGCGTTAACACCAATACGCCCTGCAAGGGCAAAAGAATTGTTACCCTACCAAAGCGCATTTTGACACACCCTCTCTTATTTTGCCATTACTTCTTGAACCAATCGGTTTCAAGGATGATGTCGGAGATGCGGTGCTTTTCGGCAGGAGAAAGGCGCGTTGACTTGGGATTGAACAAATCCCTGCCCACACCTTGCCAGTCTTGCTTCACATGCAGCAAGTGCAGCAATGTGGGATAGACATCGGTCTGATAAATGACTGCCTTGTCGTGCTGCTGCACCGGCAACTGGAATCCGCCTGTGATGATGAGCGGTATCGAGTTGTGCGTCTTGTCAACCCAGTCGTCATCGTGATGATCCGAAGCCAGGATAACTAGGCTGTTGTCCCACTGGCCGTTGCGGCGAAGTGCTTCGATCATGCGTCCCAAGTGGAAGTCAAAGTAATTGGCCCGTTCAAAATACAAAATCTCCTTTTCGGGAAAACTCTTGTCATTAAAGTCGCGCATCCGTTCGGGAAAATGCTGCGAGATGGGCGTGTGGGTTGAAATATTGAGTATGGTAACAAACAATCGCTCATTCTTGTAGTGGTTAAGCACCTGAATGGTACTATCTACCAGATGTTTGTCATCGTCATGTCCATGCTTAATGGTGCTATAAAGCGAATCTATGCCATAGGCCACGCACATTTCCTCCTGGTGCCACACATGCTTGCCTGTGGGGATTACCATCGCGGTGCTGTAACCCAGTTCCTTGCAGATGCTGCCCATGCCGCGGTGCGAGTTGTGGGTGAACGTGTTGACGGTGTTTTTGGTGCTGTGCTGCAAGATGCCGCTCATGTAGATGAGCTGCCCGTCGCTGCTCCAGCCTATTCCCACTTCTGATGCCATATTCAGGTTGCAGTATTGTGCCTCGCGGGCCAGCCGGGCCAGGTTGGGCATCACGCTGTCGCCATCGCACACAGCAGTCACTGCGTCCGACATGATGCTCTCCATCAGCACAAAGACGATATTGCGGGGCAACGCCGTGGAGTCATTGGCAGGCATAGCCTCTGTGGCACGCCGCCTAGACAGCTCCTGCATCGATTTTATGTCGGCTTCGGTGCGATCGCGGTGCATGTTAAGCGTGTAAAGGTTGCTATAAAAGAAATGGAAAAAACCATACCGATAGCCCACCACATAGGAGTTAGAACCGAAGTTCCCGCCCCAGAAGTTAAACGCCTTGACCAGCGGGACGTGCTTGGCACGAGAGTTGGTCACATAAATCCCGGCAAACGACAGCGCAATGGGGACGAAAAGGTAATACCACCGCAACTGCTTCCAGCGATCCTTGGTGCTGAAAAACACCCAGTAGCAAGCACCCAGAAACAATATCGACACAACGATGTCTCTAATGTGAGTCAGAGACACGATGCTCTCGCCCAGCATGTCGAAGTTGCGCACTTCGCCTATCATGGTTATATCCACATAGGTGTCGAAGTGACGCAGGTAAATCACATTCACCATGCACCATGCCCAGAAAATGCCCGCAGCCACCATTCGTGCGCCTGCACGCTTGAACGCACATGCCACAAGCGTTACTATCGAGGCGTCAAAAATAATGCCGCACACATTACACAGGTAATATATCAGCTTGTTGATATCCCCATCTCCCATGACGACGTAATCGTAATGGGTGTAGAGCAGCAGCGAGCTGAAGAGGATTAACGTCAGTAGTCGTTTCATGCTGTTTCATTAACGGCAGAGTCCCTGCGCATATCCCACATCGAAATTACTGCAATGAGTCGAGTATCGCCTTGAGTTCCTCATCGGTCTTGGTGAGGCGGTTGCGGCAGTAGTCAAGGAGTTCCTTGGCACGCTTGGTGTAGGTGCTCAAGTTGTCGATGCTGCACTCGGGGTCTTGCATTTTCTTCACGATTTCGTCAAGCTCGGCCACGGCCTTGCTATAGTTCATATCTTCCATATCTTTATTTTTGTCGTTATTGTTTATCTAGTTTTATTGCTCCCACCTGGGTTGTCGCCTTGCCATCCTTGAAGAATGTGGTGATCACGTCGCCAGGATTGAGTTGAGAAGCCTCGGTCACGAATTTGCCCCCACGCATGGTGAGCGAGTAGCCCCGGTTGAGGATGTTGCGTGGCGAGAGCAGCGTCACCTTGTCGTCGAGCGACTGCAGGCGCAGCTGTGCCGTAGCCAGCGACTGCGTGACAGCCGACTTGATGAGCTCCACGCTATGGTCAAGACGGGTGTTCTGTGCCTTGATGATTGAGGTGGCTGCCATGGGTATCGTTTCGAGATAATTATCGAGGCGGGTGTGCGCTGTGGACACAATGCGCTGTGCTGTGGCAGGAATCAGCGATGTGTAATAGGAAATGTGCTCGCGCTCACGTCCCAGAATGTCACGCGCATTGTTAATGACGAGGTTGCGCAGCTCGTCCAGGCGAGCCAGGGCATTGATGCCTTGCCCTATGAGGAACTCGGCGGCTGCCGTTGGGGTTTTGACACGCATTGCTGCCACATAGTCGAGCACCGTGGTGTCGCGTTCATGCCCTATGCCCACGATCACAGGTATTGGAAACAGCGCCACCGCCCGGGCCAGATCGTAGTTGTCAAAGGAGTTGAGCTCGCTAGTGGCACCGCCGCCGCGTATTATCACCAGGCAGTCAAAATGCTCGTGCAGCGATGCGACCTTTTTTAGGGCTTCGAGCACACTGGGCACAGTATTGTTGCCTTGAAGGACGGCAGTGAACAGGTGGGTGTAGAACTTGAGCCCGTAGGCATTGTTATCAAGCTGGTTCATGAAGTCGCCATATCCCGCAGCCGTCGCGCTAGAGATCACCGCAACCCGCTGCGGCACAGTTGCCCAGGGCAGGCGCTTATTGTTGTCGATGATGCCTTCCTTGGTCAGCTTATCGATGATTTCTTTGCGCAGGCGAGCCATGTCGCCCAGGGTGAACTCCGGGTTGATGTCGCCTATCACTGCCTTTATGCCATACTGGCCGTGGAAATTGACGGTCATGCACACCATCACCTTCATGCCGCTGGCAAAATCCTGGCCTGTCACAGCCTTGAACCTGGCAGCGAGGCCAGCATAGGTGCTCGCCCAGATCACGGCCCCCAGGCGAGCCACAGTCTGTTCCTTGTCGTCCTTCTCAATGAGTTCGAGATAGCAGTGGCCGCGCGACACACGCACATCGCTGGTCTCGGCAGTCACCCACTGGCGGTGCAGGCCGGGATCGGCGTTCACAGCATCAGCGATGCGGTTGTTAAGGGCGCTCAGCGTGATGGCTTGAGGCGTGTTGCTAAATAATGATTGGTCGGTAGGCATAAATTGCTGTTTATTTAGTTAGTTTCCACTGCACGCCGTTGAGGTCGTAGGTGAGCGAAGGCACGAGGATTTTATCTAGCGGAGCATATTCCTCCTTGGTAAGGAACTTCTGCAATCCGTGCCGTGCCACCAGCTTGGTGTGGTCTTTGCCTTCAAAGGTGAGGTCAATCAGTGCAAATGGGATTTCTCCAAGCAGTTGCTCGCTATGTTTCTTGTCAACGCCTTTACGCACAAAATCCCCGAGTTCGGGCATCTTGAAATGCTTGTTGACCAGTGGATACCACTTTGAGTCAAAGAAAGACACTTTGCTGTCCTTGATGGGCACCTCAAATGTCTCAATCACCGCGATGAGCGTGTCTTTCTTTGTGGGCACCATGAGCATCTGCACAGTCTTGCTGCTGCTCATGCGCACGTGCAGGTAGTTGTCCTCCACTGTGATGAGCTGCGTGCCCTCGCCCATGTTATTCTTGGCCTGCACTATCTGGTCGTTGTCATAGTAGTCAAGCAAGTCCAGCCTTGTGGTGAGCGGCAGCAGCATGAATATATTGTTAGGCTCACTGGCAAAGAAGTCACGCACCGTGCGCGCCTCAACACCCACAGCCATGAACATTGTCACAACAATTAGTATTAATTTTTTCATCATCTCCTGAATCTAAATTCTATCAACACAAAATT
>JAGHSP010000175.1 GCA_018065815.1 Candidatus Sodaliphilus limicaballi
GAGAACAAGAACGGCAACGCGCCCAGCGTGGAATACACCCTCGACGACGGCGCCACATGGACCACATGGGACTACACCGCAATCAACCTGACCGACGGCCAAAAGGTGCGCCTGCGCGGCTCTAACCCCACCGGCTTCAGCAACCCCGGCAACGCAGATTTTGACAGAGACAAATCTCCTTATTCACAGTTTACCACCTCGGGCAGCGGAACATTGGCAGCCAGCGGCTACCTCATGAGCCTCATCGACATCCACAGCGCCACAACCGCCATCCCATCGCAGGGCTGTTTCTCCAGTCTCTTTAGTGGCTGCAAGAACATCACCACATCGCCTATGCTCTCGGCAACCACACTGACCGATTACTGCTACATGAGATTGTTCATGGATTGTTCTAAACTCACTGTAGCTCCCGAACTGCCGGTTACCACACTTGCCCAGAACTGCTATGCGGCAATGTTTGCTAGTTGTACTGCACTCACCCAGGCTCCCACATTGCCCGCAACCACACTTGCCGTGAGCTGCTATAATGCAATGTTTAGCGGTTGTTCTAATATCACCCAGGCTCCTGCACTACCCGCTACTACACTCGCCAGGAGCTGCTATTTAGGCATGTTTAGTGTTTGCTCTAATCTCACCCAGACACCCACGTTGCCCGCAACCACGCTGGCTGAGTACTGCTATTACAACATGTTTAGAGGCTGTTCTAAACTTACCCAGGCTCCCGAGCTCCCAGCTACCACGCTTGCCGAGAGCTGCTATGGCGGAATGTTTATGAATTGTACCTCACTGAGCGAGGCTCCCGCTCTGCCCGTTACCACGCTGGCTGAGTACTGCTACGGACGTATGTTCGAAGGTTGCTCCTCACTCACCCAGGCACCTGCTCTGCCCGCAACCACACTGGCACAGGAATGCTATTATGGGATGTTTACAGGCTGCTTTGCACTCACCCAGGCACCTGCTCTGCCCGCAACCACACTGGCACCGGGATGCTATGATGGGATGTTTGTGAACTGCCATGAACTCACCCAGGCTCCTGCTCTGCCTGCTACAACACTGGCTAAAGATTGCTATAATCGCATGTTTATGGGCTGCTTTGCACTCACCCAGGCACCAGCTCTGCCCGCAACCACGCTCACCGAGAGCTGCTATAGCGGAATGTTTATGAATTGTACTTCACTGAGCGAGGCTCCCGCTCTGCCCGTTACCACGCTGGCTGAGTACTGCTACGCACATATGTTCGAACGTTGCACCTCACTCACCCAGGCACCGGCTCTGCCTGCAACCACGCTCGCCCGGGGCTGCTATTTAAGTATGTTTATGAATTGTACCTCACTGAGCGAGGCTCCCGAACTGCCCGCAACCACACTGACACAGGAGTGCTACTCAGACATGTTCAATGGTTGTAGAACACTTAACTATGTAAAGGTGGCATTCAAAAGATGGGATATGCCACAAGGTTCAACTACCAACTGGCTCGCAGGAGTAGCAAGCGAGGGAGAGTTCGTGTGTCCCGAAGAACTGCAACCCAAATTTGGCTCAAGCTACATCCCCGAGAGATGGACAGTGAAGCACAATGATGAACCCGAGTTTGCTACGGGCGACGTCAACGGCGACGGAACAGTGGATGTGATTGATGTCAACGTGCTCGTGAGCATCACCCTGGGCAACGCCAGCGCTGACGGCTACAACGGACGTGCCGACGTCAACGGCGACGGCGCAGTAGATGTCATCGACATCAACGCAATCCTCGCAATCATCCTCTAACCCTCTCTTTGCCTCTCGGGGAACTCTACCCTCTCGGGGAACTCGGGGAACTCGGGGAAATATTATTAATTTCTGAAAAATTTCCCAAGGAGCAAAAAATTTCCCCGAGTTCTGCGAGTTCCCCGAGAGGTTTGAGTTCCCCGAGAGGCAAAAATAATTCCGCGAGTTCCCCGAGTTCCCCGAGAGGTGAAAATTTTTCCCCGAGAGGTTAGAGTTCCCCGAGAGGTTAGGGGAAAAGAAAAACAGCCATTACTCTCGCAATAGCTGTTTTTACAATATGAAAAGAATCTTAGATTAGTCGATTTCTTCGTCGGCTTCGTATCCACCCATTTCGCGGATAGCGTTTTTGAGCATGACGTACTGCTGGAAGAGGTGGTTAACGGGCACTTCGTCCTGGGTGTAGTCGTGCTGCGGGCTCTTGAGGAAGAAGCTCAAGAAGCGCTGTGTACCCCAGCGGCCAGCGCGGTGAGCGAGGTCGATCAAGAGACACAGGTCAAGGCAGAGGGGAGCAGCGAGGATAGAGTCGCGGCAGAGGAAGTTGATCTTGATCTGCATGGGATAGCCCATCCAGCCGAAGATGTCGATGTTGTCCCAGCCTTCCTTGTTGTCGTTGCGGGGAGGATAGTAGTTGATGCGTACCTTGTGGTAGTAGTCAGTGTAGAGGTCGGGCTGCTTTTCAGCAACGAGGATAGACTCGAGAGTAGAGAGCTTAGAAACCTCCTTAGTGCGGAAGTTAGCGGGCTCATCGAGCACGAGACCATCGCGGTTGCCCAGGATGTTGGTAGAGAACCAGCCGTTGAGACCGAGCATGCGGGTGCCAATGATGGGAGCGAAACCGCTCTTGACGAGAGTCTGGCCAGTCTTGAAGTCCTTACCAGCGATGGGGAGTTGCTTCTTCTCGGCGAGTTCCCACATAGCGGGGATATCGACAGTGGTGTTGGGAGCACCCATCACGAAGGGAGCGTCCTCCATGAGTGCAGCGTAGGCGTAGCACATAGAGGGAGCGATGTTGGCAGTGTCGTTGTCCTTCATAGCCTGCTCGAGAGCAGCGAGAGTGCCGTGCACAGCCATGTTGGGAGCGACGTAGATCTCGGTAGAAGCAGCCCAGAGCACAACAATGCGCTCAACGCCCTTCTCGGCCTTGAAGTTGCGGATGTCCTCGCGGATAGCCTCGGCCATTTCCCAGCGAGTCTTCACGTCCTTAACGTTGTCACCGTCGAGGCGCTTTGCGTAGTTCTTGTCGAAACCAGCCTTGAGGGGCTTGATAGCGAGGAGCTCGTCCTTAACGGGGTTGATGTCTTTCTCTTTGAGAACCTCGGCGTTGATAGCGCTCTCGTAGGCGTTAGCGGGATAAACGTCCCAAGCAGCGAACTCGATGTCGTTGAGCGAGGGCATAGAAACGATCTCGTTAACCTTGAGGTACTTCTTGTCGGCGCCACGGCCTACACGGATTTTGTCATATTGAGTTGTTGAGCCAACGGGCTTAGCAAGACCTTTGCGTGCCATGAGCACACCAGTGATGAAAGTGGTGCTAACTGCACCCAGACCTACTACCATGATACCAAGTTTGCCGGTAGCGGGTTTTGCGATTTGATTTGCCATTTTTAATTTATTATTAATAA
>JAGHSP010000127.1 GCA_018065815.1 Candidatus Sodaliphilus limicaballi
CGCTCAGTTAGGACAGGGTTATGTGCAGAACTGCGTTCTGCGTGTCGGCTTTCAGCCTCTCTTTGCCTTATGCTTTGTGCGAGAGAAAGATTTTCATAAGGTCTGAGCGGGGACTCTGTAAAATTCTATTGCTGAATAGTTACACCAACACACGGCTTGAAATTTTAAAAAAAGTTTGTAGTTACAATATCAAAAAAACCGCAGTTACACAGATGGAAGTATATGACAAACCGTACTGATGAAAAGAGCAACAGATTTCGCTGGTAATAACCTTGCGAAATCTGTTGCTTTTGTAGGGTATCCCGGTGGACGGGGATTATTTCTTCTTTTTCTTTGAAGTCTCTTTCTTGGTTTCTTTCTTTGACGATTTCTTTTTAGCAGGGATCTTGATGTTGTCGCCGGCCTTGATTTTGTCGCCTTTGAGGTTGTTAGCTTTCTGCAAGTCCGAAACTGAAACGCCAGCTTTCTCGGCGATCACGCTCAATGATTCACCCTTCTTGATGGTGTAGTCACCGCTCTTCACGCCATTGTCTTGCTTCTTCTTGTCTTTTTTCTTATCCTGTTTCTTGTCTTGCTTCTTTTCCTGTTTCTTCTTTTCTTGCTGCTTAGCCTGCTCGCTCTTGCTGCTGCGAGAGTGGCTGTAGGTCTGCTCGCGTGTTTCCTTCACGCCCTTGTTGGCATAGCGCTCGTTGCGGTTGCGCCACTGGTCGGCGTCCTCGGTCTTCTCCACCTTGGGAGTAACTTTCTCGGGAGTTTTCTCGGTCTCCTCGACGGTCACGCGGCGAGATTTCTTGGGAGCATTCTTGGCTTCTTGCTCGATGCGCTGCACCTCGGCTATCTGCTCGTTCTCGAGTTCCTCGGCCGAGGGTTGAACGTCCTCGTTGTGAACCACCTTGATGTCATTGCTTGTAGTCTCGGCTGCTTGCTGCGGGCGATCCTGGTAAACCTTCACGCGCTTGTTGGTCTGCACCTTGAGCACCTTGCCAGCTTTCAGCTTGCCGCTCACACCGCCGTTCATCGACATCAGGGTAGATTTGCTCATGCCATACATCGATGCGATTTTTGACAGGTTCTCGCCCTTGCGCACCTTGTGGTAAGAGGTCACAGTCTTGGTTTCCCATGTGTAGGGGCGGTCATCGCCGCCACCGCTGGTCACGCCTGCGGGCTCAACCACGCCGCGCTGCGCATAGAGGTCGCTGCGGTAGCTGTAGATGCTGTCGGCACTCATGATGAAGCTATATACCTGTGTCGATGGCAGGATGAGCTGATAAGTGCGCTCGGCGCTGCCGGGAATCACGTCGGCACGGAACTGCGGGTTGAGGGCACGGAGTTCCTCGATGGGCATGTTGAGCACCTTGGAGATCTGGTTGAAGTGCACGCGGCGGTTCACGCCCACGGTGTCAGTGATAAGCGGTTTTTTAGCCAGACTGGGGCTGATGTTGTGCTTCTTGAAATAGGTCATCACATAGTTGGCAGCGATGAACGCAGGCACATATCCGCGGGTCTCCTTGGGCAGGTAGGGATACACTTCCCAGAAGTCCTTGTTCTCGCCACCTGCACGGCGCAGCGCCTTGTTCACGTTGCCGGGACCGCAGTTATAGGCAGCAATGGCCAGCGACCAGTCGTTGTAGATGTTGTAAAGGTTCTTGAGCAGCACGGCGGCCTTCTCGCTAGAGCGGTAGGGGTCGCGGCGCTCATCTACAAGAGAGTTCACCTCGAGGCCCAATCCCTTGCCGGTGCCCACCATGAACTGCCACAGTCCGGCAGCGCCCACGGGCGACACCGCGTTGGGATTCATGGCGCTCTCAATCACGGGGAGGTATTTGAGCTCCATGGGCACGCCTTCCTTCTCGAGCGCCTGCTCGAAGATGGGCATGTAGTAGAGGCTCATTCCCAGCATCTCCTCCACGAGGGTGCGGTTGCGCTTCACGTAGCGCTCAATGTAGGAGCGCACAATCTGGTTATAAGGCATCTCGATGCTGGTGGGCATGGCCTGGAGGCGGCGTATGTACTCCTCGTCGCTCACGGTGCCAGCGTCCTTGCTCTCAACCTCGGCGTCGAGCACAGCATAGTTCTGGAGATACCAGTTCTTCATCATCTCGCGTGTATCGGTCTCGAAACTTGCGGGATAGACGATGTCGTTATCCACGATTGTGTCTTTGACCGACAGGATAGTATTGCGTCGCGGAGCCGCTATCGACGTGACTGCGGTGAGCGCACACAGCAATACTATAAGTTTTGTTCGTAATGTTATCATCTTTTTAGTGTATATATTCTTAATTCAGTATAATTCAAAAGTTTATCGAGCATTGCACGCCCACCGACGGAGTGCGCGTTGCCATGTAGTCGCCATCGACCAACGTGGGTGCGACCTTCATGCTCAGGTCGGGCGAGATGTCGAAATGCGCCAGCGATGCGTCAACATAGGCATCAATGATGCTCAACGCATACACGCCCACCATCGAGAGGATGCAGATGTCGCGGTAGCGGCGGTAGTAGTCCTTCTTGTGCTTGAGGGCCTTCTTGAGCCACTCCATGTCGATGCTGCTCTCCTTGTAGTTGGGCGGATAGAAGTTCATGTAGCTGCGGGTCTCGGGGTCGTTGTCCATAGCGTCGCGATAGGCCCGGGAATAGTCTTGCAGCATGCGGTTGTTCCACGCCGTGCCGTAGGTCAGTCCCACAAACGCGCCCACCACAATAGGCAGTTTCCAGTAGCGGCGGTTATAGATCTGTCCCAGTCCCGGACACAGGGCGCTCATCCACAATGCGGTGTTAGGGTCGGGGTTAAATTCCCTTTTCTTACCCATTGCTGCCACGGCAGTGCTATCGGTGAGCGTGAGCACTTCCATACCCTTGAGCACGCCAGTGGTGTCGGCGGCAGCAATCTGCAACGTGTCGCCTTCCACATTCACCACCTTAACCATAGTCTCGCCTGTGCTCTCGGTCCGTTTTGCTGGGGTCACAGCAGTGCGGCGATGGCGCACCGGGACGGCAGGCACACTGTCGGCGCCCAACTCGGTTTCGAGCGGGTGAGCATCAACAGCAATGCACAGGCACAGCGACAAAGCGATGCCCAGCAGACGCAGCAGGTGGTTAGACGTTAATCTCATACACAGTCCTATGGGTCTCTCCTGCCACGCATCGGGCTGGAGAAACCTCATCAATATATTATTTTAATGTGTCAAAGATACTAATAATTTTGTTAAGTTCGGCCTCGTCCTTGAAGGGGAATGTTATTTTTCCTTTACCGTGGGCGTCGCACGTGAACTTGACGGGAACGCCAAATGAGCCCGAAAGATGCTTGCGCAGCACCTCGTAATCCTTTGACGACATGGTTTTTGCCTTGCCGGCAGCAGCAACGGCACCGTCCTTGTCACCCTCGCGGTAGTTCTTCACGAGCTGCTCGACCTGACGCACCGATAAACCATTTTTTAATATCTCATTATATAATTTTAACTGCACCGAAGCCTTGTCGATCGACAGCAGAGCGCGTGCGTGTCCCATGTCGAGAGCCTTGTCGCGCAGTCCCAGCTGCACCTCGGCGGGCAGTTTGAGCAGTCGCAGGAAGTTGGCTATGGTGGCGCGGTTCTTGCCTATGCGCTCGCTCAGACGCTCCTGGGTGAGATTATACTGGTCGATGAGCTTGCGGAATGTGAGCGCAATCTCGATAGCGTTGAGATCCTCACGCTGGATGTTCTCGATGAGTGCCATCTCGGTGAGCTCGGCATCGTTCACAGTGCGCACATAGGCCGGCACGCTTTCAAGCCCCGCCAGTTTAGCCGCGCGGTAACGACGCTCGCCCGAGATGATCTGGTAAGCGTTGGGGCCCATGCTGCGCAGCGTGAGGGGCTGGATGATGCCCAGCTCGCGTATCGACACTGCCAGTTCCTCGAGCGCAGTCTCGTCAAACGAGGTGCGAGGCTGGTCGGGGTTGGGCGATATTTGTGATATTGCTATTTCGTTGATTGCCGACGAGCCGCCGGTCTGCACATCGTCCATCGAGATGAGCGAGTCGAGACCGCGCCCCAGGGCGTTACGTTTTTTTGTTACAGGCATAAATTACTGTTATTTAGCGTTCTTGCGGTTCTTGGCGATGAGTTCCTTGGCCAGCTGCATGTGACTTGTGGCACCGCGGCTTGACGGGTCATACAATATTGCGGGCAGGCCATGGCTAGGCGCCTCGCTCAGACGTATGTTGCGCGGTATCACCGTGGTGAACACCATGTCGCCAAAGTGGTTCTTTAGTTCTTCGTAGATCTGGTTGGCCAATCGCAGACGGGCATCATACATCGTGAGCAGGAAGCCCTCGATGCTGAGTGCAGGGTTGAGTTTAGACTTGATGATGCGCACGGTGTTGAGCAGCTTGCTGATTCCCTCAAGCGCAAAATACTCGGCTTGCACGGGAATGATGACGCTGTCGGCTGCTGTGAGTGCGTTCACGGTGATCACGCCCAGCGAGGGGCTGCAATCGATGAGGATGTAGTCATAGTCATCCTTGACGCCTGCAATGGCGTTGCGCAGTGTGTTGTCGCGGTCTTGCTTGTTGATAAGCTCCAACTCGGCTCCCACGAGGTCTATGCGCGAGCCCACGATGTCAAGTTTCTCGACACATGTGCTCACCGCAGCGCTGCGCATGGGATAGTCGTCCACCAGGCACTCATAGATAGAAGAGGTCATCTGCTTGGGGTCAACACCGAGGCCCGATGTGGCATTGGCCTGGGGGTCGGCATCGATGAGAAGGACCTTTTTCTTGTGCATGGCAAGCGACGCTGCCAGGTTGATAGCGGTGGTGGTTTTGCCCACACCACCCTTTTGGTTTGCTATAGCTATTGTTTTTCCCATAAAATTGAAAAATGTTTCACGGTGCAAAGGAATAGTTTTTTATGCAAATAACCTAAAAATCAGGCTTAAAATTAGGAAAATTGTTGATAACTCACCATAATTGTTAATAACTTCACCCCGTGGAACACTTATTAACAACCAAACCACCACACACAACTTCTCCGAAATCTATATAAAAAAACAGAAATAACCCCTTCGGATAAAACACCCATGTCGGGCTGCATGTGAGTGGATAGGCGTCAGATGAAATGCAAGCATTTCACTGCCATCTATCCTCACACATGCATAGCACTGCGTGCTATTATTTTAACCGAAGGTAAAAAACAATAAAAACAACAAGTCGTTCACTGCTTCGAAACTGATGGTCTCGACCACCGGAGATACCGAAACAGGCTCGCCTTTAACAATATTTGCCAACCTATCAGCGTTGTTATAGTATAAACCAATTAATGAGTAACTTATGGAATATGCATTTGATCAGATAGTACGCAATGTTTGGAAACTTGCCGACACTAACCTCGAACTTTGTTCACAACTGAGGAAATATTGTTATGAAATTATCGGTTGTTGTCAACAAGTGCATCGTGAAATGGGACCATGGTTGAATGAGTATATGTATCAGGAGGCTCTTGAAATTTGTTTGAAAGAACATGGGTATAATAAAGAGAATATAAAAAAAGAATACTATTTCTCGGTCGAATATCATGGACAACGAATAAAGCACAAACACTATGTCGATTTCTTTATAAACGACAAGGTTTTTATAGAATGTAAGGCAATTGAGTCGTTGGGCAAAGAGCAGCGCCAACAATTATGGAATTATATGAGACTCACGGGTGTGCGTATTGGCATTCTATATAATTTTGCTCCTGTTATGGACCAGTGCGAGCGGTATTACTACGATCCTGAACAACAGAAAATTTTTGCCTTTTAGACTAGTTGTTTTTATTGTTTTTTACCTTCGGATAAAATGGCAGCACGCAGTGCTGTGCGATTACGTTGATAGGTAGCAGTGAAATGCTTGCATTTCATCTGGTGGCTATCAATGTAATCGCTAATCTAGCAGAGTCATTTTATCCGAAGGGGTTATTTTTGTTTTTTTCTTCCTTCCACTACCCTGGGTGAGAAAAAAATCCACGGTCCGGGGTATGGACCGTGGATGCTTGTATATCCGTGTGGATTGTTTCGATTATGTGTCGAGGGTTGCGTAGGTTGCGTTTTCCTCGATGAACTTGCGGCGGGGTTCCACTTCCTCACCCATGAGCATTGAGAAGATGCGGTCGGCCTCTACTGCGTCACTGATGTTGACACGCTTGAGCAGGCGCTTCTCGGGATCCATTGTAGTTTCCCACAGCTGCTCGGCATTCATCTCACCGAGACCTTTGTATCGCTGAATCTTGACCTGGTCCTCATTGCCGGCTGCATAGCTGTCGATGAAACTGCGCAGCTGCATGTCGTTCCAGCAATATTCCTCGTGGTTGCCCTTTGTGGCCTTGTAGAGCGGCGGTGTTGCAATGTAGAGGTAGCCGTTCTCGATGATGGGACGAATGTGACGGAAGAAGAATGTCATGAGCAGCGTCGCGATGTGAGCACCATCGACATCGGCATCGGTCATGATGATGACGCGGTGGTAACGCAAGCGGCTCAAGTTGGGCTCCTTGGGATCTTCATCAGTGCCGATGGTCACGCCCAGCGCACGGAAAAGGGTAACGATTGAGTCGCTCTCAAAGATCTTGTGCTCAAGCGCTTTCTCCACGTTGAGAATCTTACCGCGCAGGGGGAGGATGGCCTGGAACTGACGGTCACGGCCCTGCTTTGCCGATCCACCCGCCGAGTCTCCCTCGACGATGAAGAGCTCGGTCAACGCGGGATCCTTCGACGAGCAGTCGGTGAGCTTGCCTGGCAGGCCGCCGCCAGCCAGGGGCGACTTGCGTGTCACCTTGAGGCGGGCATTCTCGGCAGCATGGCGTGCTGTGGCTGCAAGGATGATTTTCTCGACAATAGACTTGGCTTGAGTGGGATGCTCCTCGAGGTAGTTCTTGAGAGCCTCGCGAACGCTTACCTCAACGGCACCTATCGCCTCGGTGTTACCGAGTTTGGTCTTGGTCTGACCCTCAAACTGGGGCTCCAGCACCTTAACCGAAACCACGGCGGTGAGACCCTGGCGGAAATCCTCGGGCTTAACCTCTACCTTCACCTTCTCGAGCATACGGCTGTCCTCGGCATACTTCTTGAGCGTAGCGCCAAGGCCGCGGCGGAAACCGGTGAGGTGTGTACCGCCCTCGATGGTGTTGATGTTGTTGACATAAGAACTGATGTTCTCGTTGAAAGATGTGTTATAGGTCATCGCAACCTCAACGGGGATTTCGCCCTTGTTGTTGCTGATGTGGATCACGTCGTTGATGAGCGGTTCTTTGTTGGCGTCAATATAGCGAACAAAGTCGTCGAGACCTGTTTGGCTGAAGTATTCCTCGGTGTGGGGAACGCCATCCTCGCCAGTGTTGCGCAGGTCGGTGAGGGTGAGCTTCACGCCGGCGTTGAGGAACGCCAGGTCGCGCAGTCGCTTAGCGAGCAGGTCAAACTGATATATTGTTTCCTGGAAGATGTTAGCATCGGGGTGGAATATCACGGTGGTGCCGTGCTCTTCCTCGGTGCAGTCGCCAATGACGGTGACAGGACCTTTGGGCTTGCCTATTGAGTATTCCTGCATATAGACCTTGCCGCTGCGGCGCACCTCGGCACGCAGGTAGTCGCTCAACGCGTTGACGCAGCTCACGCCCACGCCATGCAGACCGCCAGACACCTTGTAAGAGCCCTTGTCAAACTTACCTCCGGCATGGAGCACGGTCATGACAACCTCAAGAGCGCTCTTGTGGAGTTTCTCGTGCTCATCGACAGGGATACCGCGTCCGTTGTCGCGCACGGTGATAGAGTCATCCACACCGATGGTAACGTTGATTGTGTCGCAATATCCTGCGAGCGCCTCATCGATAGAGTTGTCCACAACCTCGCTCACGAGGTGGTGGAGACCCTTGATGTGGGTGTCACCGATGTACATTGAGGGGCGCTTGCGCACTGCTTCAAGGCCTTCGAGCACCTGGATGTTCGACGCTGAATACTGTTTTTCTTCTTGTCCTTCGATATTATAATCTTCTGCCATAAAAAGTATGTTTTCTATAGTTTTTTAGCCTCTGGGCAACCGTAAAAAATGCTTCTCGCCCAAAAACATACAAAATTACTAAAAAAAACGCATATAATAAAATTTTAAAGCACAAAAAATGGTTAAAAGAATGGGTGCGCCCTATAAGAACGCTGCGCCCTATAAGATTCCCAGAACCACTGTGTAACTTTTCTTGGAATCTTATAGGGCGCAGCCCGTTCTTGAAGCCTGCTTGCAGGCGTTCTTGACAACTTAAAACGCAGCGTTCTTGATTGCCGCTGCCTTGACGCGGAAGAAGTTGTTGTCGCGCGAGTCTTCGAGCAGGCGGTACTCGCCGTGGTTGCCCCATGACGCAGGACGATCCTCGATGATCATGTCCTCGCCGGTGTCGTTGCTCACGTATGGCGCTATTTTTTCTTGCCATGCACGGATGCGTGATGTGGCGCTGTTGTAGTGCATCATGCCGCTAGACTCGTCCACAAGCTCCTTGAGATACTGCACATACTTCGCCTTATATTCCGGGATATTGAGGATGCGGGAAGCGAGCAGGTTGCCGTCATGCCCCCACTTGAGCGGATCCTGGCGGCCCGAGTCGTGCTGCACGCCGCAGTCCGAGCTGGTTCCCAGGGTGTTGTCATAGTCATAGGGGATCATGTACACCTTGTAGTCGGTGACATCCTCAGTAGTGAAGTAGAGGTAGTAGTTGTTGCTGTTGTTCCAGTAGTCGTCCCACATACCCACTGCCACGTTAACGGCCAGCGTGCGCAGGAACAGGTCCACATCGCACACTTGGGCTATCCATGTCTTGAAGCTGGCGTCGCTCTTGCTGGCAAGCTTGAGCTGGAAGTCGATAAACTGCGCCTTGGCGTTCTCAAAGTTTTCTATGTTGGTCTGCAAGGTGTAGGTGTGGCTGTCGTCGCTGTCGTCGTCGGCATAGTAGTCCCTGTTGTAGGGATCAGTGAGACTGGCAGGAGCCCAGGCATACTTGCACTTCCACAGGTTGCCGTCCTTGGAGCCAAACATATCAGCGCCGTCGCGTTGCTTCAAGTAATTCTTGTCAACCGGCTCAATCATCTCATACACGCCCATGTAGGCCTCCTTGCTGTCGCCCTCCACGTGCAGCCACAGGCGGCAGTAGTTAGAGCGTGATGCAGTCCACACGCCGTAGTCGCGGAACAGGTTGTAGCAGAAGAGCTCACGCACGTAGGCGGGATCATCCTTGAACCACTTGAGGTGCAGCTTGTGCACGCCGTGCACGTCGTGGTCCTTGTCGTCAACCCACTTGTGCATGTTGATGCCGAAGTGCACGTGGTGCCAGTCGGTGTTGCCGGCCTGGTGTTCCTGTCCCTGCCAACCCTCGGGGCGACGGCGAGAGGTATTGCCCTTGAGGCGCAGGCCCACCTCGTCAACAGCGAAGTTCTCGCCCGCCATGTTGAAGTTCATGTCGGCAACGATATACTGCTTGGTCCTGTTGTTAGAGTCATAGAGGCGGAGCAGGCGGTTCCACTCATCGAGCGACACATTGAGACGAATCTCGGGTAGCTCGTCCATGTTCCACACCCAGTCAACGTTAGTGCGCACCAGTTCCATGTGGCCCGAGAGCACATAGTTGACCACAGTGTTGACGTCAACGATGTCAACAACGCCATCGCCGTTCACGTCGGCATCATCATCGTCCAGAGAGTTCAAGGCAGCGTTCACAGCCTTGTTGACATCAGTAATATCAACCGAATTGTCGCGATTAACATCGCCGCGGTAGTAAACCTTGGCCTGCACGGCCGTAGTAATAGCCAGCATGGCTATGAGTGTGAGTAAGTAACGCATATTGCAGTATTGCTTGTTTCTAAAAATCTTCGCAAAGATACAAAAAATATCCAAAATATAAAAATTCAAGCAAAATTATTGTAACTTTGTGGCGAAATGCAATTACCTGTAGAATTTATCAAGCAAATTGAGCAGTTGCTGCCCGATGAGAGTGCGGCGATGCTGCAAGCCATAGGCGACAAGTCGCCCAGTGTGAGTGTGCGTGTCAACGTGCAACGCCATGCCAGCGTGCCAGCGGGGTCACAGCGTGTGCCCTGGTGCGATGCTGGATTCTACTGCGACGAGCGTCCGCAGTTCACCTTCGACCCATTATGGCACTCGGGCATGTACTACGTGCAGGACGCGTCATCGATGTTCATCCACCACGTCATTCGCTCGCTGGTCAAGGAACCGGTGCGCTACCTCGACCTGTGTGCCGCTCCCGGCGGCAAGACCACCGCAGCCTTGCAGGCACTGCCGCAGGGGTCGCTCGTGGTGGCCAACGAGATCGTGGTGTCGCGCGCTCGCGTGCTCGCCGACAACGTGAGCCGTTGGGGCAACCCGTTCAGCGCCGTCACATGCTGTGCACCGCGCGACCTGGGACGGCTCTCGCACACCTTTGACGTCATCGCTGCCGATGTGCCGTGCAGCGGAGAGGGAATGTTTCGCAAGGACGACGAGGCAGTAAGCCAGTGGTCGCCTGCACTAGTGGAGCAATGCGCTGAGCGGCAGCGCGGCATCGTTGCCGACGTGTGGAACGCCCTGCGTCCAGGAGGACTGTTCATATACAGCACTTGCACATTTAATGCCGAGGAAAACGAACACATGATTGAGCACATCATTGAGGAATATGGAGCCGAGCCCGTAGCCGTGGACGTGGATCCCGGCTGGCCCGTTCACGCCGCGGTGGGTTCTACCCTGCCCTGCTACCGCTTCCTGCCCCACCTCACCCGTGGCGAGGGCCTGTTCATGGCTGTGCTGCGCAAACCCGCCGACGAGCACCTGCGTGCCGCCAAGCCCAAGAAAGGCAACGCGCCCAAGCGCACCGATGCGCCGCGCACCATCAAGCAGTGGCTCGAGAATGAGAAAGAATATCAGGTAACCATCGCCGAGGGCACTGTGACAGCCGTGCCGCGCGAGCACGCCCCGCTCATCGACATGCTTGCCGCCTCATGCAACCTGATGCAGGCAGGAGTGACAATGGGCACAGTCAAGGGCAAGAACTGCGTGCCTGCCCACTCGCTCGCACAGAGCAGCGCGCTGGCAGCAGGTGCATTCCCTGTTGTGGAACTGGACTATGCAGGAGCCATCAGCTACCTGCGTGGCGAGGCCATCACGGTAGATGCTCCGCGCGGATATGTAATCGTGACATTCAACGGCGCTCACCTGGGCTGGGTCAACAACCTAGGGAACCGCGCCAACAACATGTACCCCAAGCCCCAGCGCATCCTCAGCACCCACACCCCCGAAGCCGCACCAAAGGTGATTGAATAATCTGAATTAATTTCAAAAATACTCTTTAACGGCAAATTCAAATTGGTCGATGAATATCTTCTTGAAAGCATACAGATTGTTTTGCTCGTAGAAAATTAGCATGGCCTTTTTGTAATCTATCGAATCTACCGAGCGGAAACTGAGAGGACAATAACCGTTTGCTATCAGCAAAGCATTACTTGTAATGCGCGCAGTGCGCTTGTTGCCATCCGAAAAGGCCTGGATATAAGAGAGTAACAACAGGGTTATCAATGCTTTTTCAAACACATCGTCCTTGGCATTTACGATACTACACATGTCGTGCATGGCTTCCCTGATTTGGAATTCATTATCTAGCGGACGATAACGCGTGCCAGTTATACCAACACGCCGATGACGTATTCCCTTATCCACCGAGAGGTCATCGGCAAGCAATGAGTGTATATCTTCAATGTGACTCACAGTCAATTCTTGCAAATAGTCAGGATTGTCAAGTATGAAACGAAGTGCATGCTTGTGATTAAGTAACATGACAGCTTCTTCGCGTGTTTTGCCATCAGCAGCTTGACTTTCACGCAGAAGATGTTCTGTTTCAAGCAGCGAGTAAGTATTACCTTCAATTTGCGAAGATTTCCAACTAAGGTCAATGCCTAGACGCTCCATCTCCTTGTTATACTCATTCCGAGTCATCTCTTTCACGTGTTGGCGAAACTCCTTTTGTAGCCCATTTAGGTGCGCACGTTCTTCATCAGTAAAAAGAGTAACACTTGGAATTTGTTCACGAATCAATTCAAAATTGAATGACGTCTGCATTTTTCGTTCGTCTACGTCTTGAGCAAAATAGGTATCAAGATTAAGTGGCATAAGGAGATGCGCTTGTGCCGACAAACGGTAACGAGTTGCTCGTGCCTTACCTTCAACAATGATGTCTCCGCTCTTTACCAGCTCAGCAACAAGTCGCTTGATAGTAGCATCGCTATATCCTGTCAATGTACCGCTGGCAATCTCACTACGAGTCGACAACGGATTAAAATGTAAGAACTGAAGTATTTCTCTTGAAGCGTCCATGTATTTTGTAATAATCGGTGCAAATTTAGCTGTTTTTTGGGGATTATCGGCTCACGATGAGCCGATAATTAGCCGTTTTTTATGTTTTTTGAGCCGATTCTTTATCTTGAACACTTTTGACAGGGATTAAGGCAGGGCTACTTCCCCAGGATGAGGTTGAGCAGCAGGTTGACGTCGGTGATGTCGATGACGTAGTCCTCGTTTATGTCGGCACGGCCATCAATCTCCTTGGCATCGGTTTTGCCTA